>JBMDWS010000460.1:0-12851 GCA_048594695.1 Truepera sp.
GTGAAGCATACACAGGACAATCTGTGCGTCTTGAGAGCTTGTTACGTGCGTCAAGAGCTTCCTAATCAGGCGCTCGATGTGCTCTTGCAGCACCTGCTCGAGCTGACGCGAGTTCTTCAACGAAACAAAACGTGATACCTAATCTTGCGCCCGTTCGCCCGGGTTCTATGAATCAAGTTCTATCAAGACCATCTCAAAAGGAGATTCATGACCAACCGTAACCATGAAGTTGTCGTCGCCAGCGCGCCCGAGCTTACACCGAGAACGTCTCTCAAGGGCATGTCTTGGGGAGCGATTGTCGCGGGAGCACTCATCGCCCTGATGAGCACGCTGCTCTTGACGCTGCTCTTCGCCGGAATCGGCCTTTCCAGCCTCGATCCCGCCAGTGACCAGACGCCCCTGCAGGGTTTTGGCGTCGGCAGCATCGTCGCTTTGGTCCTCACCAACTTGCTCTCGCTCTTTTTCGGCGGCTGGGTCACCGGACGCCTCGCCCGTCAACCCCGTCGCAGCGACAGCTTCCTGCACGGCATCCTAACCTGGACAGTCCTGACGCTGCTGACGATCTTTCTGGTCTCGAGCGCAGCAGGTCGCCTGGTGGGTGGGGTCACGAGCCTGCTCGGCAATACCCTATCTAGCGCCACCCAAGGCGCCGCTGCCGCCGCACCCGACTCGGCCAGCGCCCTGACCCAGATCCCCGGTGTAGACGCGCTCCAGAATCAGGTGGATCAGTTTCTCGAGCAAGCAGGCGTGCAAAACCCCGAGCAAGCGGCCCAGGAATTACAGCAACTCGTCACGGCGCGTATCGAGGCGGGCGAAAGCCTGACCTCACCCGACGCTCGTGAAGAGCTGACGACCTTTCTGGCCGACAACTCGGACTTGACCGAGGCTGAGATCGACCAGCAGGTACAGCAGTTCAGTCAGCAGGTCGATCAGGCGCAGCAGCAAGTCGTGGAGACGACCGAAGAGGTCGCTGGAGTCTCGGGCACGGCGGCTTTCGGAGCGTTCGCCGCGCTGCTTGTCGGAGCTGTCATCGCTGCGCTCGGTTCAGCTGCAGGGGCACCCAAAGAAACCATCAAAAGTACTCGGTTGTCGTAACCGGAAAGGGAGAACGCATGAGCGAGTTCAACGAAAACCAGGCGAAGCTTTCAGGAAGCACCGGAGAGCAGGTCAAAGAGGCGGCCAAGGACGTGGCCAGTGACGCCAAAACGCAAGGTCAGGAGTTGGCGAAAGAAACCGTCGCCCAGGCAAAGCAGAGTCTGAAGCAGGTACGCGAACAAGCCATGGTCGCACTCTCGCAGGCGCAGGACCAGGTGGCCGAGCACGGCCTCAGCTTGGCACGGTCGTTCGGTAAGACGAGCGAGCACCTGCGGGAAGAGGACGAAAACGAACTCGCGGACCTCTCCGAGCGGGTGAGCGCCCAGGTGCAGAAGGCCGCCGATTACCTGCGTGGACAGGACGTCTCGAGCCTCCTTCACGATACGGCCCAGCTCGCCCGCCGTCGCCCCGAGCTCGTGTTGGGTGGCGCGGTGCTGCTCGGCATGCTCGGTGGTCGTTTTCTCAAAAGCTCCGGAAGAGCCCGAAGGTGACAGACTTTCAGCAAGACCCCGGTGGCGCTCCCGAGCAAGGTGACACCCGCAGCTTGGGCGCGCTCTTCTCCAACCTGACGCAGAACATGACACTACTCCTGCGTCAGGAGGTCGCACTTGCACGGAGCGAACTCAGCGAGAAGATGTCGCAAGCCTCCAAGTCCGCAGTCTCGCTCGTGGTGGGCGGCGCGGTGGTCCATATGGGCGTGCTCATTCTCTTGGGGGCGCTCGTATTCGTCCTCGTGCAGCTCGCCGGGATGCCGATCTGGGCAGCGGGATTGGTCGTTGGCGCAGTCGTCCTGATCGCCGGGCTTATCCCTCTCCTGGCTGGACTGCGCGGCTTGAGGGCACTCGAGTTAGCCCCGAAACGAACCATCCAGACGCTAAAAGATGACGTGCAGGCAGTAAAGGAGACCACGCGATGAGCGACAATCGAGACAAGAGTCCCGAGGAGATCGAAGCCGAGATTCAGGCCACGCGCGCAGCGATGCGTGCGGACGTCGACGCCATCGGCGAGCAGGTCAGCCCCGACCGGCTCAAGGATCAAGCCAAGGACGTCGTGGGGGACGTCAAGGATTCGGTGGTCGAGGCGATTCAGGGCGTCAGCAGCCAATTGGGGAGCCAGGCAGGCAGCTGGAGTAGCCGGGCTGTAGACGTCGTCAAAGCCAACCCTCTGCCCGCCGCGCTCGTCGGCGTAGGAATGGCCTGGCTCTTGATGCGCAGCACGGGCGACGAAACACATACGTCCTCATCACCTGCAGCTAGGACCATAAACGTCCAGCCTCTGCCCACACCCAGCTATGGGTACGGTTCCACTGGAACTCGGCCTCTCTACGGCTCAGCAGATTACGTAGCCAGCGACGCGGGTACGGACGACAGGGGACTGCGCGAACGTACCGGAGAGTTGACCCAGCAGGCGAGCGTAAAGGTGGACGAGGCAAAAGAAGTCGTCGCGCAAAGAGCGCAGCAGGCCAAACGCGGCTTCGAACGTGTGCTGGACGAGAATCCACTGGTGTTGACCTCCGTGGCGCGGGTCCTAGGTGCGAGCGTGAGTTTGTTGCTGCCGGGCACGCGGCAAGAGGATGAGCTGATGGGCAGCACACGTGACCAGCTCATCGACAATGTACGCGAGAAAGCGAACGCGGCTAAAGATGTCGTGCAGGAAACCGCTGGTGAAGTCACACAGGCGGTGAAGGATGAAGCTGGCAACCAGGGTCTCACACCCGACACGGCTCAGAGCGATGTTAAGGAATTCGTAGAGGGAGCAAAGCGTGTCGCTTCGGAGGCTGTCGATACCGCCAAAGAGACGGCGCAGCAAAAAGCCCGAGAAAAAGGGCTGACCCAAAGCGGCGAATAGCATAACGGTAGAGGGAAAAGGGCAGCCGTTGTGGCTGCCCTTTTCTTGAGCTTTCCCAGTGAGGGTTCTGGTAGCGCCGCACGCGCCTCGTCCAACCACGCCTGCTCACTGCGAGTTTGCCAAGGCATCGGTTTACGCACGGGGTTAACCGCCCCGGGGATCCGCTTTGCTCGAGCTATCGTCGACGAATAAGCCTGTGAGGCGCGGTCGTCTACAGTCTTTTCGAGCGGCTTGACAAAAGAACCTCCTGCGCCTGTTTTACCTGGGAGAAACGCGGACGCGTATGCCGTTTTTTGGAGATCCCGGCCCTTTATACTCCTGAACGATCTCCTGATCTTCTATGACGTTCAACTCGAACCGGTTGAAAACAGACGCCGCCACAGCTTTGAGCTCGAGGGTGGCAAAATTTTGCCCGATGCACACTCTGGGTCCGGCACCAAAACCAATCAGCGCGTAAGGATGATTCTTTTCCTCTTCTCGAGGCGAATTGAACCTGTCGGGATCGAAGCGATCGGGATCTTGCCAGATGTGGGGAAGTGCGTGGCTGCCGGAGATAGACAGCAGTACTCTCTGACCCGTTTCGATCCGGTAGCCCCCGAAGGTAAACGGCTTGACGACGCCACGTGGCAGGTTGGATACAGGCGGATAAAGTCGCTCTGCCTCTTTGGCAGCGTTACCCAAGGTTTTCATCCCTTTGAGCTTCTCGAGAGTACAAGCGCCCTCCGGCGCACCCATCTCTTCCCGAACCCGCGCTAGGTAGTCGGGGTGACTTGCTAGCAAGTAGAGTGTCCAGGCGATCAGGCTTGTCAGGGTCTCATGCCCCGCCACGAGCAAAATGTTCAGGTGGCCCAAAACCTGGGCGTCGCCAAAAAGCTCCCCTTTCTCATCCCGAAGGTTCGCCAGCAGTCCCAGCAAGTCCTCGGTCCCAGCGCCCCGGCGTGCCCGAATCCGGCGCCTTAGGAGAGGCGTCAAGATAGCTTTGACCTCGAGCGCGTCCAGCAGCATCTGCGCCGTGATCGCGTTGGGGTTTGCCCGCAAAAGTCTGGCGAAAAGCTTCCGGAAATGGTCGACGGCTGGACCCGTCGAAAATCCCACCAGGGCCTCGGCGGCGATGTCGAAGGTGATTTTCCGCGCCTCTTCGCAGAGTTCGACCTCGCCTCGATCCGCCCAGTCCGCTGTTCGCCGCGAAATGACGCGCTGCATGATGGGCAGATAGTGCGCCATATAAGACGCCGTGAACACCGGGTTCATGAGCTTACGGTGGTAAGCGTGCTCGGCTCCGTCCATGTTGAGTAGGCCCTTACCCAGCACGCGTCCCACCACAGGACTCCAGCCCAGATCGTGCGAAAAAGCGTCGCGGTGTGTATGGAGCACGAAACGGTTCGCCTCGGGGCCGACCATGTAGACGACTTTGTATTGTGGCCAGTCGATCGCGAAGATCGGTCCGTGCTCCTCGTAGCACTCGGCCAGGAAGCGCCCGGGGTAGTAAGCATAGTCTCCGGGCACCGTGACGTGAGGCAGGTCGCGCGTCCTAGCCGCAGGCGGCTCGGGAGGAGGAGAAGGCGTATGAAAAGGGCACGACGCCGGATTAGAAAGTGTGGTCATAGGGGAGCCTCATTCAGACGGAAAGGTACTGCGCGGGTTGGGTGCAACGATTCGTAATGGGCTGGCATCTGCGCGAGGACACCCTCCCAGTCGAACTTCATGGAAACCTCTCTGGCCGCCTTTCCCATCTGTCCTCGTCGCTGCGGGTCGTGCAGCAGCAGGCCGACGTAACCCGCGAGTTTTTCGGCGTCCTCGGCGGGCGCAGTGAAGCCGCTCCGTCCATGCTCGATCAGCGCTGCGAACGCGTCGCTTTCGGCGGCGATTACAGGGAGACCCGAAGCTGCAGCCTCGAGGACGACGTTGCCGAACGTCTCGCTCCGACTTGGGAAAAGAAACACATCGGACGACGCATAGGCTTGTGCCAGCGCACGACCGGTCAGATGACCCGTAAAAACGGTGTCAGGCAAATGGTTTTGGAGATGGCGGCGCAAGGGTCCATCACCAACTATCAGGCTGCGGTGGGGGATCCCCTGATGGTGCAAACGCAGGAGCACATCGGCAAACACCTCGAGCCCTTTTTCTTTGACCAGGCGGCCAACGTAAAGGACGATGGGCGCGTCTCCACTGCCGACAGTTTGGCGGAAACCGTGCGACCGCTGCGCGGGGCTAAACATTGCGTGGTCCACGCCTCGAGCCCACAAAGCAACCGGTTTGCGCACACCTTTTTGGCTGAGGAGCCGGGTTATTCCAAGGGAGGGAGCCAGCACGAGGTCACAGGCGTTATAAAAAGACCGAAGGTAGTACCAGAGTAGCGGCTCGGCGGATCGAAGGCGGTAGTACGGCAGGTACGAAGCAAAATGCGTATGGAACGTCGCGACGACCGGCAGGTGCCGTCTTCTGGCCCAGCGGAGGGCTCCGTAACCCAGCAGGTCAGGGGTAGCAATGTGAACAACGTCGGGCGCAAAGGCGTCGAGCGAGCGCTGTGCACTTGGGGGAAGTCCGAAGCTGAGGCGGTAGTCGGTGCGACCGGGCGCAGCTACGGAAGGGACAGACACCAAGGTTCCATGGGCACGAAGGGAGGGGATCTTCGTGGTCGGCGCAAAAACACGGACGTCGTAACTTCTCCCGACGAGATACGCGACAAGCCGATTGAGTGTGAGCGAAACACCGTCTGCAATATGGGTATAGGCTCCGGTAAAGAGCGCAACGCGCGGGCGGCGCTTCATGTGGGTAGCCACCCCTCCTGGCGGTACCACGCTGCCGTTTGGGTGAGGCCCGTCATCAGCGGCGTGGAGGCAGTCCACTGCAAGGTCCTCTCCGCTGCGGTCGCGTCGGTGAGCCAGGTGTGAACAGCGAAGTCACGAGCTTTCCGGGCGTCGAAGGTCGGGTTGGCGTGTCGGCACCGGGCTACCAGTTGTGCACCGTGTCCGGCAAGCGTGAACACGCTCGAGGGCACCCGGATGGGGAGGATGCGGCGCTTGACGGCCTGGGAAAAAAACCTTAGGACGTCGTGCCAGCCGTAGGCCTCAGGTTCGGCAACCTCGTAAGTGCCAGTAACCTGACCATGGCGTGGACCGTAGTGTGTTGCAGCCAGGAGCGCACTCACCGCGTCGCCGATGTACAGGGGTTGCAGGAGTTTGGTGCGGCTGGGCACGATAAAGTACCCTCGACTTGCCATCTGAAACAGTGGGAACATGGCCTTGTCGCCAGGACCATACACGCCTGCCAAGCGCAAAACGACCGTCTCGAACGTATCCTGCATGGCATCGACGTGGTACTCCGCCGCCAACTTGCTACGACCGTAGTCGCTGTCCGGGTTTTTCGTCCGGCATAGAGATGGCCCGCGCGCCGCGAGGCTGCTGGCAAGCACAAACCGTCTGACCCCCGCCTCGCGCGCTGCCAAGAGAAGCCGACGCGTTCCTTCGGCGTTGACCCGGTAATACTCGGTAGCGTTACGTGCGTGGGTAAGGGCCGCGAGATGAACTACGGTATCGACCCCTGTCAGCGCACCTTCGAACGTTTCTGGGCGAGTCAGATCAAACGCCACGCTTTCTTGATTCGTAGGCGCTTGGCGTGTGGCGGGCGAGCGGACCCCGCTGCACACATCGATTCCACGGGACCGTAAGGCGCTCACGAAGTGAGCCCCAATAAAGCCGTTGGCCCCAGTTACAAGAACGCGACCCGCTTCCCGAGTCTGCTGCGAAGAACTCGAGGTCGCCGTCCCTTGCACCGCTCCGATCACGGAAGAACGCTTTGAGCCGTGAACGACGCAGGGACCGAATCCGCTTCGTCGGCACCAGGCACCTTCACTTCACCCTCACCCTCGACCAGAAGCGAGCCGTTTCCTGCTTCTGCAACCGTTCCGTCTTGGTCGACGCCGACAAAGAGGGGTACGAAATCATAAGTGCCAAGTGAAAACTTCAGTACGTTCTCGGCCTCGTCACGATAGATTCCGCCAATCTCGAGGGCGCTGCAGACCTCCTCTGGACCTGAGCAGGCGGTCACTTCACCCCAGACACCCGTGAGATCGCTGTAGACGAATGGGGCGCCGAGCGATACCGTACCGGTCACACGGGCAGCCGACGTGCCTCCGTCCAGAACGATCTCAAACGCCCACTCGCCGTAAGGCATGTCGGGCGTAGCAGGCGGGTAGTCCGGCGATCCATTGCCGGAGGGTGTTTCGACCTCGACGGTCGTTTCTGTCCGGGTAGAGCCGAGGGCGTTGCTGGCTGTCAAGACGTACGTCGTCGTGACCGTGGGATGGACTTCGGCGGTGGTGCCGCTGACTGGCCCTACATCGGGTTCGATCACTAGCGAGGTAGAGACGCCCTGAACGTCCCAAGTCAGGGTTACAGCCGATCCTGGCGCTACGGGCGCAGAGGCGGCAGGGCTAAACGATACGATTTCTGGAGGTCTAGATGCGCTGTCTCCAAGAGGAGCTTCTCCACAGGCAGCGAGAACGAACAGCATGGCAAGGGACAGGGGTAAAGCGATCTTATACATAAATTCTCCTGGACGACGATGTAAGAAGGTGGATGAAGTGTGTGGCCCTGTGACTCTTGGTCTCCTCGCTACCCTCCTTTGGGGTTGACTCCTCGGTCAGCCTGCCTCAGAAGAGCACGCGCACATTGCGACGGCCTTTCGGTTACCTTGCGGACCTTCCGTATTGGGGGTGCAAAAAGAAAGCGACGCCCGTACCGTCTTGCAGAGGGCTGTGAGGTTCGAGTGGGCCTCGAGACACCCCGGCCCCATCTGCTTTTCGTTGCGTCCGAGTAGCTCGAGGCCGAATTTCTCACGTCGACAGGTCTCTTATATTGGTAACATTGTTGCATAATGGCATCGTCGTTACCCAGTCATGAGCTCAAGGATTATGCCGACGCGCAGGCAGAAAGCCGGGACATCAAACGCCGGACCGTGCTAGATGCTGCGGGGCGGATCCTCACGGAAAAAGGTGCCGAGGCGCTCACCATGCGCAACCTAGCAGGGCGTATCGGCACATCGACGAAAGTGCTCTATACGCTGTTCAAAAGCAAAGAGGGTCTGGCCAATGCCCTTTTCATCGAAGGGTTCAGGCTCCTTGACACCTATCTCGACGCTGTTCCGGACACGCTCGCGCCGGTCCCGAAAGTGATCGAGCTTGGCCATGCTTACTTTCGCAACGCGCTGACGAACGCCCACTATTACGGCGTTATGTATCTTCAGGTGATCCCCGGTTTCCAGCCGTCTCCAGAAGCGTTCAGTCACGGCGTTCATTCGTTCGGCACGCTCGTCCGGGCCGTTCAAGCATGTATCGACGCCGGGGATTTTCCTCGAGAATCGCCCCGTCATCTTGCCCTTTCGCTTACTTCAGCAGCGCACGGGGTTGCGAGTCTGTACCTTTCTGGTCGTCTGCGCAACCCCGAAACAGGTCAGCCCGACCTCGAGCTTGCCCGGTCCCTATTCGAAGCAACCTTCGGCGACCTCGTCGCGGGAATCCAAGGGAGGAGCGCGGCCTTCGCCCGCTCGGAGCAGGAGGAATCTCGAATCGAATAAACCCAAACAGATCGAAGATGCTCATCGTTTTACGAAGTCCACCGCCAAGACCCAGCCAAAAGAGGCCACCTTGAACCGAATTCTCCTCCGCTTTGCCCCTTTTTCTCTCCTCTTCTTCGCCGTGCTGCTCGCGAGTTGTGGTCGACCGATCACGGCTGACACCGATCCAGAGCGTGCAGAGCGCTACGCTGCCTATTTTGGCGCGGCCGACACCGACCAGAACAGCGTCCTCGAGCAGGCCGAGATCGACGCCGTGTTAAGCACGATGTTCGGCACGATGGACTACAACAACGACGGCAGTATCACCCTCGAGGATGTGAATAATCCCGATCAAGGCGCTCCCGAAGGGACGACGACAAGCACGAACCTTTCTCATCACCTCCCGTACGACGCGAACGCCGACGGTACGATCACGCCTGACGAACACCGCGCTTATCTACACGCCAGCGTGATCGGCAAGATCGACACCAACCGTGACGGACAGCTCACGTTAGCCGAGTACCGTGCCTTCAACAATTTCTAAGCGGCTCGCAAACAGATTGACCACCGGCTGTATTGGGCTCGCAGCTCTCTTGGTTGTCGGGTTACTCCAGAGCGGCACTACAGCGCGGGCCAGCTGCGTCTACAACTTTACCGACGTCGACTTCGTCCAGTTCGATCTGGAAGCCGGGTTGTTCGAGTTGTACACGTTCAAACCACCACCCGGCGGGGGAAATTGCGTGCCAGGTGTTGGAGGCGTTTACAGGCTCGTGACCGAGCTAGCCGATCCCGAACTCGGCATCGAATCTGACGAAGGCCCCACCTTACAAGTGGACGACCACGGCTACGTTGCCATCTTTCGGCCCCTCCTTTACCTCCTTCGGGCCTGCTCGTACACGAATAGCGATGTCGAGCAAGCATGCATCGAGCACAACCTGAATGACTGGCTGCCCGATCAACCCCATGACTGAGTATCAACGAGGTGCCCTGGCTATGACCTATACATCCTTTTTTGCCCACCGCACCTGGCTCACAGCTCTCTTGTTTGCAGCCGCGTTACAGATCGGTCTGGCCGCTCAGGCGAGTTGCGTGTACAACCTGTCGGACATGAGCGTCTACACCGGCCTGGACTGCGGCGTGTTTTGTCTGCACATCTGGAATACAGAACCGGGCCAACCGGTTTGTGCGCCGGGTGTAGGCGGAACACTGCACATCCTGAACGGGTACGTGCCTCTCGTCTTACCTGACGAGGCTGGACTCAACTTCGAGGTCGATCCTCACGGGTACGTCGCCATTTTCCGCGAGAATCCCGATGTGGTGCAGTTCTGCAACTATCAAAACGATGACACGCTTCTGTCCTGTAAAACGGCGAATCCCGATCAACTCAATCCGGCTATTCCTTAAGCTCCGAAGCGTTTTGCTTTCGCCCTCTTTCACTTATTGGGAGTGTTCGTGAACATCAATCATCAGATCGTTCTATCTTTCATCACATTGCTCATGCTCGGTGCCTGCAACAATTCGGCAACGAATCCGACCGCCCCGGGCGATGAGCAACCCTCTAGCTCTCTCGAGGGTGACGCGCTCGTCATCGGCGAAATAGGCGGAGACATTGCCGAGGGCATCACCAACAACATGCGTCTCACGCCCTACGATGGCTCTCAGAAACTTGAAGACTACGACGTCATCATTTTCGACGGCGACGCACACACCCCTGAAGCGGTGAGGGCCGAACCGCTGGTTGCCCAGGCGCTCCGCGCGGGCAAATGGATGCTCGGACTCGATATAACCGAGGCCCATAAAACCCTGGGTCTGGGCGACTTTACGCTGGGTGTAAGTAAGGGGTCTAGTCCCGCATACGCGACCAGGGTTCAGCAAGACGCAGCGGGCAGACACGCGGTGGACGTTTTCGAGTTCCCGAATCCCGACGCGACCCTGATGGTCGATGACGAAGGTCCTGCGAACACCGCTGTCCAGACAGCACAAAAAGCAAAGCTCGACCCCGAAACCTTCGTCAAGGCGCTCGTCAGCCACTTGACGTCCCCTGCCGTGCAGCCTGCTCAGGCGGGTGGCACTATACCCGCCGGACTCATCTACGCCACGTTCAACTACTCCTACCCGGTGCCCTGGACGAGGACAGGAACCGGCAGAACCGGCAACTCGCAAAACCTGCAGGTTACGGCCAACTACACGGCCACGGTCTTCCTCAATAACAAGAACAACCCCCAGGGCGACTTCCAGTACGTGCTCATCGACACGGATGTGAGCGCCAATCCGACTGGCGGGACGGGCAACTTCGCCAACATGTTCGCCAAGACGCCGGAGCACCAATGCCCTGGCTGCGCCTACGACGAGATCGCCTGGTTCCAAGACGGGCTTACCGTGGACATCGGCCCAGCCGATGATCTGGGCTGGACGCTGGGCGATACGTCGCCCGAAACCGTCAACGGCGAAACCAGCGTCACCACTGCGGTCAACTTCAATATCGGCTTTAACCAGACCGAGGGGGGCAGCACCGATTTTGGGTACAGCAACGCAGTCACCCGGAACATCACCGACTGGCAGGTCACCGATAACAGCTCGGGGATAGATTCACAGTGGTACTACCGCAGCCAGTATCCTTACGATTCCGACGCCTATTGGGACTGCGGCAGCCAAGAGATCTACGCTGACGGCTGCTACCTGAACGCGCCGAACGACCTCTCGCTCTACACCATGCAGTTGCACACCCAAGCTGTCTGGAGTACGCCAAGTGTACTTAGCGACTGGGTAACGTTTAATACAACGACCAAGCAACATATTGTCGACCTCTACTGTAACGAGGACGTATCGTTTGCCTGTCAAGACAATCGCTACAAAGGCACGACCCTTACGATCGCGCCCTCTTTTCAGGTCAACATGGCGGCTGTAGTACCGATCGCTATCTCGTCGGTCACGTTTGACAGCAACCCCGCAACAGCCGGAGAGCAGGTTACGGGTACTGTCACGCTCGCAAGTCCAGCACAGGTCGACACGACCGTCTCATTGCAGTCGAACAGCGTCAACGCGACCGTGCTGCCCACTGTCACCGTTCGCCAGGGCCAGACGTCGGCAACTTTTCAGATCGAAACGAACGCCAACAACCTCTCTTCCGGCCAGAGCACAACCGCGACTATCGACGCCTTCTACGCTCAGAATTTTCAGGCGCAGCTCACCGTTACTGCACCCTAGGGTACGGCGATAAGGCAGCCGGATTTCACAAATCGTGAAATCCGGCTGCCTCATGAAGGAGCAAAAAACGAGCTGCTTCGTATTCGACCCTGTGCGACGCTATGTGAAAGCGGCGACGATACAGGTCCAACGACTCGGCACCATAAGGTCTTAGTCCTTACGTTCTTATAACTTTTCCTTGTGGAACGTACGCTTGCGTCAGAGCACAAAGCCCAACCCTTTGCTCGCGGCCTTCGGGCACATCACCGTCGTGGAGTCGTAGTCTTATGCGTTTTCGTCCCTTTCTCCCGTTTGCCCTGCTTTTCCTTGCCGCCTGTAGCCAGTCTCCTGTTACCCTCTCGAACGCTGTAAGTAACGCGCTTCCGGGTGCGACCCCCAGACCCCTGACACAGGTCGATGTTCCTGCGCTTACGACGCAAGCGGCCGAGCGCGTTCTGGTTTACATCGACTTCCTGCTCGGACAGGATTACATCACGCCCGCCCTCACCGCTCTGGGTTACGACATCACCGTCGCGACAGACTGGACCGACTTCGACGCCAAGCTCGCCGCCGGGACTTTCGATCTGGCTGTGGGATTAGGCCAAGGCAACGGCTACCAGGGCAATGTGAGCCTCCTGGAGAGCTACGTCACGAGCGGCGGTCACGCTGTCACAGTGGATTATGAGCAAAGGTCCGCGCTGGCGACAGCTTTCGACGCCAGCTATACGGGAACCGTCAATCAAACCACCGCCACCTTCCTGCCTCCGGTCAGCGGGGGCATCACGAATCCCATGACGCTTCAGAGCCCTGGCTGGGGTGTCTATTCGACGAGCCTCGCCCCGGCACAAGGCGGCCTGTCCTACTGCACCTTCGAGGACGCCTCCTCGTGCCTGGTCGTCGGCAATGAGGGTCGCACCGCTCTACTCGGTTTCCTTTCCGACACGCCTCCTTCGGCGGACGGTCAGCAACTCTTCGAGAACATCTTCTCGCTTATCAACCCGACTATCCAGCCTGTGTCCGACAGCTACACGGTCGACCTGACGACGGCCTCCCTGAATACGATCCTTCGTAGCGTCAAAGTCGGTCAGGGCGTCACCTACTCGGGTACAGGTACAGCCGTCAACGATACGATTCGCGTCGACGGCTACCAGTACAAGAACGGTAAG
>JBMDWS010000461.1:0-3032 GCA_048594695.1 Truepera sp.
CAGGCGAACTCGTCGTCGCCGACGAAAACGGACTGCACTCGAGGCAAGTCCTGGCTCCGACTCCCACGCCGTGCGCCTTCGAGTGGATCTACTTCGCTCGAGGCGACTCTACGCTCGACGGCATCGATGTTCACGCCTCTCGCCTCCGTATGGGCGAGGTTCTCGCCGAAGAAGCGCCGGTCGAAGCCGACCTCGTGGTCGGCGTGCCTGAATCCGGCCTGACGGCGGCGGTCGGTTACGCCCGTGCCTCGGGTATCCCGTACGACATCGGTCTCTACAAATCGCCCTACGCGGGCCGCACCTTTATCAACCCGACGCAGGACCTGCGCAAGCTCAAAGTACTCCTCAAGCTTGCCCCGACAGGTTCGGTGCGGGGCAAGCGCATCGTCCTGATCGACGACTCCATCGTGCGTGGCACGACCTCCGGGCATATCGTGCAGCTCCTGCGGAGCGCTGGGGCGACCGAGGTGCATTTCCGCGTGTCCTCACCGCCGATTCGCTATCCCTGTTACTACGGCATCGACACGGCGGCCCGCAAGGAACTTGCCGCTGCGACCATGACGCTCGAGCAGATTCGGGAGCGAATTGGGGCAGATTCGCTGGCCTACATTTCCGAACGGGGTCTCGCTCGTGCTATTGGCCTCTCGACGACCTGCCTCGCCTGCTTCGACGGCAACTATCAGGCGGGCCATCCGAACGGCGGTCTCTCCGAAGAGGAGCTGGCGCTTCCCGTGTTCGACGCGATCGCCTAGCTGTCAGTTTCTTTTTGGGTCAAGACGAGCCGTGTGAATTCGAGCAGCCGGGGAAACCTGTGCCAGCGCTTGGGGTCGAGCCCTACCCGGTAGGCCCACTCGAGCCCGAACCTGTGCGTCCACGAAGGTGTGCGCTTGACTTCGCCCGACAGCACGTCGAGAGCGCCTCCGATCCCGATCATGAGCGGCACCCCGAGGGCGGCGCGGTGCGTATGCAGAAAAAGCTCCTGCCCTTCACCGAGCCCGGCCAGGAGCAGGTGGGCACGGCTCGAGGCGACCTGCTCTACGACCCTCGGTGCGTCCTCCGGGCGCCGAAAATAGCCGTGTTGCACGCCCGCTGTGACCGTACCAAAACGCTTGGCAGCCTCCGCGGCGGCCCGCTCCGCGACGCCGGGTTTACCCCCCAAAAAATACACGCCCAAGGTGGGTCCGCCCTCGCGCAGGAGAGCCGTCATCAGTTCGACGCCGGGCACGCGCTCCGGTAGGGGTTGACCTGCCCGCCGCGCCGCCCAGGTGATGCCTACACCGTCGGCCACCGTCAGGTCGGCGTGGTGAAGGGCGTCCCGCAGGGCAGCGTCTTTCTGTGCGCGCACGATGATCTCGGGGTTGAGCGTGACGAGCAGGCGGGGCGTGTTTTGCTGCGTGGCCTCAAGGCCCCAGTGTGTCGCCTGAAGGAGCGTAACAGGGGCCACCCCGTAGCCGAGGACATTCACCCTCTCCGGATTGACAGGTGTCGTCAAGGGGCGGTGCTAAAGAGAAAAAAGTCCTGAAGGTCCGCCTCGTGCAGCAGTTTGGGCACCACCGAGGCCTGTGAGACGAGCGATGAGAGGCCGATGTCGTCTGTCAGGTTGAGGTGGCGCAGGCGGTGCCCGACGCGCGACTGCCAGAGGGCTGCGACCGGATCGGGAAACGCCTTGAGGAGGCTCAGGGTAAAGAGGGCGGCCCCGGTCAGGCTGGCATGAGGAAAGCGCCTCGAGAGCTGCGCCGTCAGGTAGCCCGCACAGAGTGTATCGTCTAAGTCCTCTTCACCACGGTAGCCGCAGCAGACGACGGTGATCTCGTCCCCAGCGAGCTGTGCGGCCCGCTCTGCGACGGCGTCGGCGTTATAGAACGCGCCGAGGAGAACGTGCTCGGCTTCTGTCGTCTGGGCCAGAGCCAGTGGGCTGCTTGCCGACACGAGCGCCGCCGAGCGCCCGCTTACCTCGACGCCGAAGAGTTCGTTAGGCGAGCCACCGTAGTTGAAGCCTTCGGGGGGTAGCCCGTCGCGTTCACCGATCAGCAGGAGGCCCTTGTCGCTGGCGAGCGTCTGGGCGCGGCGGATGCTGGGTCCGAGATAGAGATGCTCGAGGCCGCGCTCGAAAAGCATTGCGGCTACAGTCGCGCTGCGCAGGACGTCGACCACGATCACGACGCCGCTGTAGGACGTTCTCGGGCTCAGATCAACGCGGATATTCATTAGTCTCGCTAAAAATGAGGGTAAAACTCACGAGATCACACACATTCTCTATCTTATCACCACGATTTGTCTTTACGCCGCGCGCATCGTATCCGACGCGCCGACGGGGCGCTGCACGGTAGGCTCTTGGGGTGCAGTCACCGTCTTTTGCCGACCACTACGCCGCGCACGCGCTCAACGACCTCTTCGACCTCGAGCCGGGTGACACGGCGGGGGCACTCGCAACCCCCCGGAACGCCGATCGGGACGCGCTCGTCGCCGGGCTTCGCGCCTACGCGGAGAGACTCGGTGCACCCGCCGCAGCCCTGGCGTCCGTGGAACGTCTCGCCCAGCCGGATAGCCGCGTGGTCGTCACGGGGCAGCAGACGGGCCTGCTTCTCGGGCCGCTCTACACGCTCTCCAAGGCGGTGAGCGCGGTGGCCTTGGCAGCTCGGCTCGACACCGAAGAGGTGCCTGTTGTTCCCATCTTCTGGCTGGCCTCGCAGGACGCCGACAGCGCCGAGATCGACAACGCTTACCTGCTGGACTTTCAGGAGCAGCTCAACCGCATCTCGGTTCCTTTGCCCGAGGGCGTTCCGGCGGGGCATATTCCCCTCGAGCCGGGTTTTCTCGAGACGGCGCTAGACGCGGCAGCATCGTTCGGTGGACCGGAGGCGTACCGCGCCGAGGTCGAAGGCTTGCTACGAGAGAGCGTGGCGTGCTCGCGCACCTTCTCCGACTGGTTTGGCGCGCTGCTCTACCGTTTGCTGGGTCACACGGGCCTCCTCATCATCGACCCGCTCGAGCCCGGCCTGGCCCAACTCTTTCGCCCGGTGCTGGCGGCT
>JBMDWS010000462.1:0-6902 GCA_048594695.1 Truepera sp.
CCGCGATAAGGGGTGGAGGCACGGGGGTCCGCACCGCGATCCCTGTACTGTTCAGGTCGTTTGGTGGGGTCATCTGGCTGCCGATGGTGGCCTCGAGAGGCCCCGGAGTAGGGTTGGGTGTCGCCACGCTGGGGGGCGTCATGCCGGAAATGAGCGAGTTGGGGATAGTGGGGCGCGCCACCTGCACCTCGGGAACGGGCGCTCTGGGCAGGGTGGGCGCAGATGGGGGAGCTTGCGGCGCGGTTTCCGTCTCGGGCACAGGGCTCTCGGGTGCGGGGGTCTCTGGTGTTTCGGTTGCGGCAGGGGGCGCCGTGGGTTGCTGGGGCAGCGTGAGGGGCGCAAAGGGGTTGAAGGTGCTGTCTGCGCCCCCAATGACCGGATCGGGGATGGTGGGCTGATCCTGGCCTCCGGTGGGAGCGGGTTCGGTGTCGAGAAGCGGCAGGTCGGCAACGCCCACGTCGCGCGCGACTTCGGGAGTATCGGGCTCCGGAATCACGATAGGGTTGTCGTCCTGTGCACCGCCGCTAGGTGAGGCGAACACCGTGCAAAAACTGAAGAGCAGAAGGAGGCAGAACAGGGCGCGCATCAGGGAGTCTCGGTTTCTGTCGTGGAGTCGGTTACGCCAGTGGCTGTGGGATCGGTGGCGTTCGGGTCGGCGGTGTCGGGGTCGACGCCTGTATAGACGTAAACCGTGAAGTCGTACCCTGCACCCAGGGTGGGGTCGGCCGTCTCGCCTTCTTCGCCGCCGGTGCCCGTACCGAGTGCGACGCTCTGCACACGGGTAAAACGGGGTAGCGCTTCGAGCGCCCGCAAGAAGCTGATCGTGCGACCGTAGCTGCCCTCGGTGGCGAGGCTGAAATTGAGCTGCCGCACGCCACTCACCACCTCGGAGGAGGGGCCACCGTTGGTAATGCCACTAAAGGTGACGCCTGCCATGACTGCCGCGCTGCGGAGCTGGTCGAGGAGTTCGGCGACCTCGTTCTCTTCGGGTAGGAGCGCCAGAAAGCTGTCGCGCTGCTCCTTGAGCTTGGCGATGCTGGCGCGCAGCTCAGGCAGCGACGCGCGGGCCGCACGTCCTTTGGTGACGTCGAGCTCGAGCTGCGCATTTTCACTCGTCAGGGTCTGCACCGTGACCTTGCCCGGACTGTAGAGATAGAAGTACCAGACGAGCGCGAGCAGCGCCGCGACGGCGATTCCGATAAGGGCGCGCTCACGGCTTCCGAGCTTGAACTTCGGGGCCTTTAAGGTGGTGCCTAGGGTGAGTCTCACTGGGTGCTCTCCGTCGTGGGCAAGCTGGCCTGCGCTGCTGGTTGTTGGCGCTCGAGCCGTCCCGACCCGATGGTCAGGTTGAAGGTGTAGAGGCTCTCTTCCGTTTGTGCCAGGTCGCTTAAAACCACCGAGAAGTTGGGGGCGTCTTGTAACTCGCGAATGTAGTCCGAGACCACCTCGGTGCTGCCTGCTAACCCTGTGACGTTCATTTCGGCAATCACATCGAGTCCTTCGTACGTGTTATCGGTTTTGAGCTGAGCCTGCGTTGCTGCGTCGAGTGCGCGCATCTCGAGTGACGTGAACGTCATTCTCGAGGCAAGCTGCGTGCCGGGGGTGGGCCGCGTCTCGAGCATGGCAAAGAGCTGCCGTGACCAGAGGATGCGCCCCGTACGGACCGAATCGGTGATGGTCTTGACCTGTTGCAGTTCGACCTGTTCCGCTCGGAGGCGTTCTTGTTCGTCGATAAAAGGTTGCAGGACCGCTTTTTCGTTTTGCAACTCGCGGTTATAGGCACGCAGTCCCCGCGTGTGGTTCATAAGCGAAATCTGCATGAATCCGCAGACCAACAGGGCCAGCAGCGGAACCCCGATCGCGACGGCCTTATAGGGATCGAAGGTCTTGCGCCGCCGCAAGGTTTTGGGCATCAGGTTGACGTTAATCAAGGCCCATGACCCCCCGCAGTGCGAGACCGAGCGGCACGCCGAATTCCGGAGCGATACTCTCGAGGTAACTGGTTTCGTAGCGCTCCCCGGTGAGAACCGTCAGAAAAGGATTGCCGAAGGCGACGCGCACGCCGAGCGTGCGGCTGATGGCTTCGGGTAGATTGCGCAGCTTCGCGCCGCCGCCCGACAAAAAGAGCTGGCTGATGCTGGCGTCGCCCGACTGCACGCGGAAGAACTCGAGGCTGCGGCGCACTTCGGTCGTGAGGTCGCTCAGGACTGGACGGAGCGCCTCGTGAACCCGCTGCGCCGAAAAGCGTTCGAAGCGTGTTTCGTTCATGAGCGCGTCCTCCTCGGCACTCGGCATGAGGGCGTTGCCGTGTGCGAGCTTGACCTCCTCGGCTTCGTCGAAGTCGAGGCCGAAAGCGCGTTGCAGGGCGGTTGTAAAGTCATCGCCCGCGACGCCCAGGTTGCGGTTCATGACGACCCGTTCACCGCGCACGAGCGTCACAGTGCTCGATGAGGCCGCGATTTCCAGCACGACCCCGATCTCGCTCTCGTCGGTGTAGTTCTTGTCGAAGATCGTCGTGCGGTTGAAGCGCTCCCCCTGCAGCGACCCCTTGAGGGCGCGCAGCAGCGCGAACGGCTTGATGTCGAGGACGGTCGGCTCGAGTCCGGCCTGCTGCAGCCCTTCGATCATGTGCGTGACGAGGTCGAGCCGCGCCGCCGCGATCACGATTTCGATTTCGCCACCGTCGGGCACGTCGCTCGGGTTGTCGAGAACGTAGTAGTCGAACGCGACCTCCTCGAGCGGAAAGGGAATGTAGCGTTCGGCCTCGAAAGGAACGGCTTTTTGCAGCTCTTTGAGAGGCATTTTGGGCATCTGGATGTTGCGGGTAATCGCGAGCCGGTTGCTGACGGCAGTAACGACGCTGCGGCGGCTGATCCCGGCGTCCTTGAAGAGGGTTTCGAGTTCGGCGGCAAGACCTGCCGGATCGAGAATCTGGTCGTCTTGCAGGAGGCCGGGAGGCATCGGGCGCATGGCGAGCGCCATAAGCTGGGGCGGCGTACCGCCGCGCAGTTCGACGACTTTAAGGCTACTGGTGCCGACCTCGAGTCCGATAGCGTTGACACGAGGGCTAAAGCGTCGGGTAAAGGGCAGTTGCCAAGTCATCGAAGTTCCCCTCCCGAAGAACATCGTTACGCTATCAACTGGTTCGGGTGGCGGCGATAAGAATTTTCGCTTTTGGCCCTACGCCACTTTGGCGCGTCGCGCAGTGACGGCTGCGGGGTCACTGCTTTACCAGGTGCAGGGACGTTCATGGAGACACGCGCACGTCCGGAAAGCGGCGTACAATATCCCTGTTACGCCCGCACAGGGCAGTTCTTCAACGACTACCGAGTTACCAAGCAGATGGAGGCTTCATGACCAACAGCAGTTCATATACAGGCACGCTCCGGGTCAAGACGGGTTTTGCAGAGATGTTTAAGGGCGGCGTCATCATGGACGTCGTTAACGCCGAACAGGCGCGAATTGCCGAAGATGCCGGGGCCACGGCGGTAATGGCGCTCGAGCGCGTGCCCGCAGACATTCGCGCTCAGGGCGGCGTCGCCCGCATGTCGGACCCAAGCATGATCGAGGAGATTATCGCCACCGTATCGATCCCGGTGATGGCCAAGGTTCGCATCGGACACTTCGTGGAGGCGCAGATCCTGCAGGCGCTCGGCGTGGACTTTATCGACGAGTCCGAAGTGCTGACACCCGCCGACGAAAACTTTCACGTCGACAAGCACGCCTTTACCGTCCCATTCGTGTGTGGAGCCAAGGATTTGGGCGAGGCGCTGCGGCGCGTCGGTGAAGGGGCGTCGATGATCCGCACCAAGGGCGAGGCGGGTACCGGGAACGTCGTCGAAGCTGTCCGTCACGCCCGCACGATCACCGGTGAGCTGCGCCGCTTGCAAGGACTGCCCGTCGATGAGCTGATGAGCGCCGCCCGCGACCTGCGCGCCCCGTACGAGCTCGTGCGCTACGTTCACGAGCACGGCAAGCTGCCGGTCGTCAACTTTGCTGCCGGGGGTGTTGCCACGCCTGCCGACGCCGCCCTCATGATGCAGCTTGGGATGGACGGCGTTTTCGTCGGTTCGGGCATCTTCAAGGCGGGCGCACACCTGACGAGCACCGAAGAGCGCAACAAGGCCCACTTCAGCCGTGCTCGCGCCATTGTCGAGGCCGTGACGCACTTTCAGGACGCCGAGATTTTAGCCAAGGTGTCGCGTAACTTGGGTGAGCCGATGGTCGGCATCAATATCGATACCCTCGAGGAGCGCGAGCTGATGGCCGGGCGCGGCTGGTAAACCGCTGCGCCCAGCGGGCCGGACATCCGGCCCGCTTCTCTGTCGTCCTTTGCAAAACAGGTTAAAAAACCGTGAAGGCCTCTGCGAAATGTCTTACGCTCGAGTCTGTTAGACTCGGCAAAAGGCCGTGTGCAAAAGCACATGGGTTCAAGGAGGCCATCATGCGTAAGTTAGGTACGCGACTACTGATCGTTTTGGGTTTCGTAGCGCTTAGTCTTGCATTCGCTCAGGGCGACAATCCCATTGGCGTCGAGATCGAGGCGTACATCGTCTCGCAGGTTACAGGTGACGACGGCAATGCCCAGGAAGAGTTCAGCGCCTCGACGACGGCCCGGCCAGGCCAGGTTGTCGAGTACCGCGTAACGGCGACCAACAACGACGAGACGACCCTGCCGCCGGACACCGTAACGGTCAACGGTCCCATTCCCGCCGCTTCGACCTATGTCGACGGCTCGGCGACGCCATCGTCGGACAGCGTTCGCACCGAGTTCACGGTCGACGGTGAGAGCTACAGCGACGCACCCGAAACGACTGAAGGCCCGTCAGCCTACCGCGCCGTGCGCTGGACCATTCTGACGCCGCTCGAGCCGGGTCAGTCCGAAGAGTTCGTGTACCGCGTGACAATCAACTAGAGGTCAGGGACTTCACGCAAATCCCCAAAGAGGTGGCGCGGGCTGATTTTGTCGGCCCGCGCTTTTCTTGTCCGTGTTAGGTTGAGCGTGTGCTGCTCGAGACGCCTCCTGTCGCCCTGCGCTTCTACCGCGTCCTGCTGGCCCTGCTCGCAGTACTGTCGCTGGGCTTCTATCTGGCCTGCCTGACCTCGGGGGTCATCCGGCTCTGCTTCTACGATGATCTCGCTGGACTCGGCCTCATGGCCTTGGGGCTCCTCATGTTTCAGGCAGCGCGGCTCGCGCTAGGTGCTTTTCACGCGCTGCGCCCCGCCCCTCAAGATTAGGCCGATAAGGTAAAAGGCGGCTGCCAATGCGCCCAGCATCAAAAGAACGTCCGCGCCCCACTGCCTCACGGCGATCCCGACAAAAGCCCAGACCAGCACGAGGGTATAGGCCACGTCGTGACGTCGCCTCAGAACGGTTGCACCGATAAACGCGGCAGCTACGAGGGCCAGTAGTGCCCAGGCCGGGGTAAACCAGTCGATGCGAACGCCTAGTGCCAGGAAGAAAACGCTGACATTGGCGACGGTTGCCACAGTGATCCAGCCCAGATAAAGACTGAAAGGAAGCTGCACGGCGAGCCGTTCCCGCCTCGAGACCGCGCTCTTGCCGATACCGAGCCGCTCATAGGCAAAGATGAGCGTGATCAGAAGACCCAGCATGAGGAGCAGGCTTAGGGGAATCTGCAGGTAGTGCCAGGCGAAGAGCCAGGACGCGTTGAAAAGGCAGCTGATGATAAACAGGGGGCCGAGCCGCGCCAGGCGCGGGTTGTACTGCTGCCCTGGCAGGAGTTGATAGACGACGAAAATGCCCAGGGTCAGGTAGATCAGGCTCCAGATCGAGAAAACGTACCCTGCGGGCGTAAAAAGGCTCGGATAGCGCGCCGAAACGTCATCGGGGGCAAGGCCGTTTAGTGGCAGGATGACCGCCAGGGCGTTGACGACGACCATTCCGATATAGGCAACAGGGTTGAGCAGCCGCAGGAGCCGCTGCGTGCTGCTGGACCGCGCCGGGAGCTGAGTGGTACTGGAATGAGCTGGGCTTGTCATCACGCCTCCTAGAGTTGCTTTTAGCATAGGACGAATAGACGCTACAAGACTAGTCCTGGGCTGCGCTCGAGCCTCTCGGGCGCGCACTTCTCTCCGTGCCGGGACGGTGACGGACGGTCGTTGGCTTCCCGGTTGAAACGGTGCGAGCAGGCTCAATTCGAAAAAAGGGACGCTTCTTGCAGCGTCCCTTTACGGAGTGTGCGTGAAAAGCGAGCCTTGTGTCTAGTTCCGACCAAGGGCCGAGTGCGACGGCGTGGGTGCGACGACGACGGTGCGGGTACGGCGCGCCTCGCGTTCGCGGTCGTAATGGCGATGCTCGAACTGAAAGAACGCAGCGGGCACCACGAAAAAGGTCAACAGGGCCGAGGTCATGACCCCCCCGACGATGACGAGACCCAGCGGATAGCGGAACTCGCTGCCTTCGCCGATGCCTAAAAGGAGCGGAATGCTGATGACGACGACTGTGGCGGTCGTCATCAGGATGGGGCGGAAGCGAACCGATCCGGCAGTGAGGAGTGCCTCGCGGAGTGTCGCTCCGTTCTTGACCTCCTCGAGCGTCACGTCGAGAAGCAAGATGGCGTTTTTGGTGACCAGCCCGATCAGCATGACCACCCCGAGCACGCTGATGATGTCGAGCGAGGTGCCTGTCACCACGAAGAGCCAGAGTGCTCCGACGAGCGCGAGCGGTACCGTCAGTAGCAGGTAGAGCGGGTACTTGAAGGAGTTGAACTGAGAGCCGATCGCCAAGTAATTCAAGAGCAGCGCCAGACCGAAGGCGATAGGCGCGTAGAAGATGAGTTCGCCCAGGAAGTCGAACGAGGGCGGAAGCTCCGTCACGCGGCTGTCGAGGATACCCTCCTGCACAAGCTTCTCCTTGGCTGCGGCGCTCACTTGTTGCA
>JBMDWS010000463.1:0-26575 GCA_048594695.1 Truepera sp.
CTCCCGGCCAGGGCCGCCGCCCGCCTCCAACCCGCCGAAGCCCTCCGGGCCAGCTAGCCCCCAACCGCTTCTACTCATCGCTCGTTGCTTCATCATTGAAAGGACTTTCTATGAAAACTGTTCGCACTGCCCTCCTCGCCACCCTGCTCGCGCTTGTCGCCTCGAGCCTCGCCCAAGCCACCCCCAACTTCCAGCAAATCCTCGCCCAGACCGCCCAGAACAGCCGCTTCCCGGAGGACCTTACCGCCACTGTGACCTTGGAGCAGAGCGACCCGCAGGAGGGGAATGCGAGCTCGACCGTCCGGATGTTCCGCCGCGACGCTACCGATACCTTCCTGATGCTCTACGAGCGCCCGCAGACCCAGCTCGGACAGGGCTACCTGAACATCGCCGACGGGCTCTGGTTTTACGATCCGGAAAGCCGACAGTTCACCTACACCTCATTTGAAGAGTCGTTCGGCGGGTCCGACGCCCGCAACTCGGACTTTCAGGCCTCGACGCTCGACGAGGACTACGACGTCGTATCGGGCGAAGCAGGGACGCTCGGCAACTTCGATGTGTGGATTTTAGACCTCAAAGCGACGAACGACGAAGTGACCTACCCGCAGCGTAAGGTGTGGATCGCCGAAGACCCGAACCTGCTCCTGAAAAGCGAGGATTACAGCCTGACGGGCCGGCTCCTGCGGACCTCTTACTACCCGAGCTACGCCCGGGTAGGAAACGCGTACATCGCCGACGAGTTCCAGTTCGTAGACGTACTCGTCGAGGGCAAGAACACAAAGGTCACGCTCTCGGACATCTCCACTGCCCCTATCCCGAACGACGTGTTTACCAAAGCCTACGTGGAGCGCGTTAACCGGTGAATCCAACAATCCAAACCCTTTTACTCGCTCTCGTTTTGGGTGGCGCTGCCGCTGCCCAAACCCAAAACGAGAACAGCCTCTTCGGCGGGAACAGCATCGTCCAAGTGGACGATCGGACGGACCAGACGGACAATCAAATTGGGGACGAGAGTGGGGACAGCCTGTTCAGCAGAGACAGCCTAGTGAATGACGTGGGGGTCAGTACAGCTGGAGGAAATGCCGCAACAACCACCGACCCCTCGGCGGCGCTCCTCGAGGGAGGCACCACGGTCGGCGGCAGCTTCGAGTTCTCCCTCGAGGGGACGCTCGAGCTCAGCCCCGAAGGCGAGTTCGGCTTCCGCAGCGGCACCACCGAGTTGCAGACGCGGCTGTTCGTGGACGCCCGCCCGCAGAGCGACTTCCGCGTTCTAGCGAGTGGCAACCTCGGTTACAGCACCGCGCAGGGCGGTCTCTTCTCACTCCACGAGCTGTTCGCCGATGTGGAGCTGGACACCGTTTTCGTCCGGGCAGGCAAGCAGACCGTCAACTGGGGTGTCGGGTATTTTTACAGCCCGGCCAACCTCATCAACGTGGAGCGCATCGACCCCGAAAATCCGGGTGAAGAGCTTTCCGGCCCCGCCGCGCTGCGGGCACAGCTCCCTATCGGCAACGACAACCTGACCGGCTATGTGCTGACGGACGACTTCGGGGACGAACTCAACCTGAACGCCGCTGCCCGCTACGAAACGCTCCTGTCGGGCTTCGAGGTGACAACCGGGGGCGTCGCCCGCGATGACGGCGCTTGGGCTGTGATGGGAACAGCGACGGGGGGCGTCGCGGGCGTGACCGTGTTCGGCGAGGCAGTCTTGGAAGGCAACACCAACAAGGTGTTTGTGCTTGAAGACGCCGCCGCACCACTCGGCCTCAGCACGACGCAATCGGAAAACCTGTTCTTCTCCGGCACATTCGGCGGACGCTACACGTTTGAGACGGACGACGACCTATTCTCCCTCACGGCGACCGCGCAGTACTTTTTCAACGGCCAAGGCTACGCCGACCCGGGCGTGATTACCGACAACCCCAGCGCGGTAGCAGGTCTTATCGAGTCGGGAGAACTCAGCCAGAACGATTTGGCCGAGCGCGGCCAGCACTACCTGGGCGTCAACGCTGCCGCTACGGAGTTCTACGACTCAGATTTCACGCCCTCAGTCCTGTGGCTCGCCAATATAGGTGACAGCTCGGGACTGGTGAACGTGGGCGTAAACTACGCGCTGAACGACTTTTTCACACCGCGTTTAGAGTACAGCTTCCGCTATGGTGCGGCGGGCTCCGAGTACAACCCGGCAGGCCAGCAGCACAGCTTGGTAGTGGCGCTAGACGTGTCAGGAACGTTCTAAAAACCCCATGGGGTTGGAGACTCGGGGCAACGGCCTGTCTACCCGAACTGAAACATATACTCGGTTTTTCCGTTCAGAAAGCTACACGGACCGACGACCCGGCCGGGAAAAGTCTTTGATGAAGCGCTAGCCTGCTTTATTACTGTAGACTGATCTGCGTCCCTAAAACGGCACCAGGCACGAAGATAGCACCAGACTTGTTGAGCCTCACCCCGGATTCGTTCCAGGCGATACTACCGGACCGAGCCTTGAGCGCAGCTTACGAGACCCTGGGCGAACTGTCTAGGCGGCAGATTGCCCAGGGCTGAGTGAGGACGAAAGTCGTTATACTCTCGCCGCCACGATTCAAGTTTTTTGCGAGCATCGTCGAGCGACAAGAACCCGTGGGTATTGAGACACGCGTCCCTGAACGAGCCGTTGAAGGATTCGATGAAAGGGTTGTCAGTAGGCTTGCCCGGGCGAGAGAAGTCGAGTGTGACCTGCTGCCCGTACGCCCACTTATCGAAGACTCGACTAGCGAATTCAGTGCCGTTGTCGGTCTGGATGCGCTTGGGTAAACCGCGATGGCTGACGAGGGCGGTAAGGATATCGACGACCTAGCAACTCTTACCTGCCAGCTTAATATCTCACAAAAATGTAGTCTGCACCAAGACTTGTCACCTCAATCTCCTTTGATTCTCTTATCAGAGCGTGTCTCGATCTGTCTTACGCATTCTGAGATTCGTGGCTTACATCATGGATCACAGTGTTCTTGTCAGCCCTACTCAAGAAACCTGTAAACTAGCGCCATGAACGTTGACGACTGGGTTCTCGAGGCAGTCCGCTACACCGCCAACGGGTCGTCGCTGCGCGAGGTGCAGCGCTTTATCGACGAGCACCATCACGAAGAATTGTCCGTTAAAGTCTTGGGGGACGCGCTCGACAAGCTCGTCGGACAGGGGAAGCTCGAGGTCGACAACGAGCGCTACTTTGCGGTCAGGAAGACCAATAAGGAAGACGCGCTCAAACGGCTCTTCGGCGACAGTTAGGCGCTTACTTGGCGGTGCAGCAGCGCAGCAACGAGCGCCAGCACCAGCAAACCCGTCGAGAGCCAGAGTGCACCCGCGACACCGCCAGCGAGGTCGCCCGCCAGCCCGCTCAGGCTCGGCCCGACAGCTTGACCCAGCGCAAACACGGCGGTCGACGCGCCCATCGCCCGTGCCCAAGCACCCGGAGGTAAAAGAGCACGAAAGACGTCGGTCAGCGCGGTGATCACACCGAGAAACGAAATGCCGAAAGCAAACGCCGAGACCCAAGGCAAAGCTACAACGATCGGCAATGTGCTCGCCAGAGCCAGAACCAGCAGGATATGGAAAATTCCCACGTCGCCCCCCATCCGCGTAAGCCAGGGTCCCCATATGAGCCCAGTGAGGCACGCACCCAGCCCTAAAACCAGCCAGAATGGCCCCAACGCGACCCCTAGCCCGGAGGTCACGAACGTCATGTAACCGATGTAGCCTGCCCCATAAAGGCCATAGGCTACGAGAAGCCAGACGATAGGCCGCAGGCTGCTTTCGTTTCTCGAGGCTTGGGGTGCGGGGCGACCCAGCGCCCGGTACGGCAAGAAGGCGACAGCGCTGAGCAGCAACGACAGAAGCGCCAGCAATGCCCAGGCGTGCTGCCAAGAGGATGCATAGGCGAGCGCGACGGGCGAAGCCAGGATCCCGAGCCCGACACCCCCGAAGTAGAGCCCGGTTCCCAACGCCCGGGCACCACTCGCCAGGAGCAGGGCCGCACCCCCGACGAAGACGACTGCGCCGCACCCGCCCTGAAGCAAGCGCAGGGTCAAGAGCAATTCGAAGTTAGATGTGAGGGCACAGCAAAGGAGGATAGGGACTTGCAGCAGCAACGCCCCGTAAAACCCGCGGCGATAACCGACCCGGTAGAGTAGGGTGTGGCTGAGGAGAGCGCCAGCCAGGTAGCCGACGGTGTTGGCACTCCCCAAAAGACCCGCC
Organism: Truepera sp.; assembly: GCA_048594695.1. Lineage (GTDB taxonomy): Bacteria > Deinococcota > Deinococci > Deinococcales > Trueperaceae > Truepera. Next base: position 4,234 of record JBMDWS010000463.1, read on the forward strand.
TGGACATAGGTCAGGTTGAGCGCGGCCTGCATGTCAGGCAGGACAAGCGCGTAAGCAAAACGTCCTATGCCGAGCGCTGAACCGGGCGCAAAACCGAGCAGCACACCCAGCCACAGGGGTTCACATCTAAAACGGATAACGCACGGCCAATTCTCCTGAAGCGTAGATGAGCAGGGCTACCAGCGCCCGTATCAAATGGTTTCGCCAGATAACCTTGCCGATCACCACTTGAGCGTTGATAAGTGAGGTCAGGGAGGCAAGGATGAGACCGGAGGCGAGAATGACCCGAGTGTAGGGAAGATTCGATACAAAAGCGGCAGCAGCGATAACCAGGATTGTCGCTGCCAGCATGAAAAGAGCAGCGACCCACGTCTTGCGACGGCTTACCAGCCACGCGCCAAAAGCGTTGACAACGGCGTAGGCTGCCGTTGCCAAAAACGCCAGCAGGGGCATTAGAGGGGCGTGGCGGCTGCGTCGCCAAGTTGTTGCAAGGTAACGACCTCGAGCGGCTTCGTCACGTGTTTTTGGGCCAGCCCCGCCAGCCACATATCCACGCCCGCCGTTTCATCGGCGAGTAGTACGAGCGAGCCGATGTTGCCCTTGCGCCCTAAAAAGCGGGCCGCTCCCAGCACTTCGGCGTCGGTACCGATCAGGCGCGCCTCGAGGCGGCGTCCCTCGGCGCGCAGAAGCTGCGGTCCTAGCTGACCTTGCGAAACCGCGTGCCGGTTCCCGGCAACACGCTTGACGAGCGATTCAGCGAGCAACCAGGGTTGCCCAACGACACCGAGCGCCTGTCCCTCAGACGGGCGCACACGCCACGAAGGCTCAGGAAGACGCGGTGGCTTGGCAGAACTGCGCTGACGCTCCCAAACACGGCGCACGAGACCCGGCTCGTGTGTCAAGTTGAGCAAAGTGCCGACAACGAGACTTTCAAACCCCTCACCCCCGAGTTCGGCGGGCACACCGACAATCGTCGGCAGTCCAGGCAGTGAGGCGCGCAGGGCAGCCGGAAAGTCGGCGATAAAGGCGTCCTGCCCGCCGCCGATCGTCGAACTCTCGCCGGGGTTAAGGTCGGGAGCCATGATCACGTCGGCCTCGAGCGCCAGTGCCTGGGCTGCTGCCAGACGAAAAGCCGTACCCGGAAGGCCCGCCAAGCGCGGATCGCCAAGCATCCGGCGCACGCGCTCCCCATCAGGAAAAGCAGGTTCCAGGCCTGCATTCGTGACCAGATTGACCCAGAACGCCCCGTAGCGGGGCCAGAGCAGTTGCGTAACAAAACCGACGCGCATAACAGGCCACTCTAGCACGCGGCTTCGGGATTATGGCGTCCTGAACGTCAGCCGAGCGCCAGCCGCCGCCCTTCGGACGCCGACGCGATCGCTCCGAGCGTCAGGGCCAGGGTCTTCAAGTTGTGCACACCCGAGCTTAGGGGCTCCCCGCCTCCAGCAACCGCGCCCGCGAACTCGGTAAGAACACCCCGCCGCCCGGTTCGCTCCGGGGTCGGGAGCGTCACTTTGCGCCCGCGCAGCGTTACACGCTCCCCGCTGAGGTCGTCCACACCGCCCCGTCGGCTTGTCCAGGTGATACGGCCCTTTGTACCCTCGAGCCGCCACTCGCCGGCCCAGCAGGTTTGCGGCGCACTCAGCCACGAACCCCTGTAGGCCACCGCCGCTCCCCCGTCCAGCGTTACCGTTGCCGAAGCGGCGGGCGCGTAGGTGAAAGGGCTTTCAGGCGGGTTCCAACTCGAGCAGGCCACGCTCAAGGGTTCTTGCGAGAGCGTAAAGCGCATCAGGTCGAAGTGGTGAATCGCCATATCGAGCAGGAGCGGTTCATAGAGGGAAAAATAGGGATGTCCCGCACTCAAACGCCCCGCCATATCGACGCGGAAGTCCACGTAAACGCTGCCGACCGTCCCGATGGCCCCTTCGGTCACGAGGTCACGAACGGCCCGGGGAGCGGGGAAATGGCGGTAGTTCTGCGACACCATCAGCACGCGGTTTTGCGCCTTTGCAGCCGCGACGACCCCCTCGGCCTCGGCCAGCGTCGGCGCGAAGGGTTTTTCGACGAGAACGTGCGCCCCGGCAGCGAGCGCGGTGAGCGCCAGCGGCGCGTGCACAGCGGCCCCAGCGGTGATCAGTACGGCCTCCGGCTCGAGCGCCGCCAGCGCCCCCTCGAGCGACAGGAACGCAGCCTCCTCGGGCAAACCGTACTTGAGTCGGGCCGCTCCCAGGGCTGTCTCGTTCATGTCGGCGATACCCACCACTTCGACCTCGGGCGTGTTGCGAACGATGCGCGTCCAGTCGAGGCCCCAGCCACCGAACCCAATATGAAGTAAACGCAATGCCACGCTAGCCTCCTTAGCTGTTGCGTGCGGTTATACCGCGCACGGGGGGCGCAGACAAGTTCACGAGGTTTCGCAAGTCTGCCGGGCGTTTCTAAAGTCCACCGGATTCAGGCAACGACCAGTCAAAAGGCGTCAGACCTGCAACCGAAACCGGCCCCCGAACGAGTACATGGGGCACCCCGACAAACCAGCCGCCCCGCTTTTTTTCACCTACGAGTTGCCGGTACCAGACCAGCGTCCTCTCAGGCAGCGCGGTCAGTTCCCGGTAGTGCTCGGGCTCGAGCCACCGGACAGCGTCGTCCCCATGGTCAGCGCCCACTCCCCTCTCCACTTCCGGGAGGGTCACGACAGCGGGCAAGCCGTGTAAACGCTCGAGGGGAATCCCGAACCAGAGAACTGGTTTGAGGCTGACACCCAGGGCCTGCCAGGCCCGGTAGATCACACGAGGATGCACCGGCGCGAAATTGAGCGTCTCCTCATAGACGCAGTTCAGCTTGGCAACCCGTGCCAGAGGAATCTTGCGGCGCGCCGGATGGTCGTCGTATTTGGCACGCTCCACGTCGTAACGCTCGGGCGAAAGTTTCCTCAAATCCCGGAGGGGGTAGAGGATTTCTCCCACGAGCTTCAGCGGCACCACGTGATAGACTCTCGGTTTTTTCAACATAGAGCCTCCGAACCGAGGGTAAGAAAAAGGAAGTACGAAGACTTGGGCCGACGCGCTGGCGCCACGCCCCAAAGCGCGCTAGACTTGGCGCAAATATCGTGGTCATTCAAACGAGGATTCTGGCTCCGATACTCACCCTTGAATCAAAAAGCGCAGGACCGAAGCCCTGCGCATGCCAGAACCTGCCGACAGCCTGTCTAGTCGCCAACCGCTACGTATTCGGGTTCGGGCAAAGACTCATAGACGGGGGCCGTGTGCGGAAAGATCGACGAGCTTTCGAAGGTCGCCCAGGCCTCCTCGACGTAGTCCCCGAACTCCTGACGGAAACGCTCCTGGTTAAAGCTTTCGGCGTGCTCGCGGATACGCACGGGGTCGAAGAGATGGATATTCGCCTCGAAGGTTTCAACCGCGCTGCAGAGCGAGGCAGCGGTCTGCTCGTGAAAGAATAGGCCCGTGGGGTTGTGCCGCCCGAGCCCCCGAACGGTCTCGAGCGCACCACCACGACCAAAGGCGATGACCGGAGTACCGCAGGCCTGCGCCTCGACAGGCACGATGCCGAAGTCTTCCTGAGCGGCAAACACGAACGCCCGGGCACGCTGCATATAGTCCTTGAGGACACTAAAGGGCTGATAACCGAGCATCTCCACATTCGGTCCGGCCTTAGCCCGAATCTTTTCGAAGTCGGGGCCGTCACCGATCACGACAAGCCGCTTGTCAGGCATTTTGGTAAAGGCCTCGACGATCATGTCGATCTTCTTGTAGGGCACCATGCGCGACGCCGTGACGTAGAAAGGATCTTTGTCCGTCTTGAGGTCGAATCCTGTCGTATCGACTGGCGGATAGATCACTTCGCTCGGTCGGCGGTAGACCTTTTCGATACGGCGCTGCACGAAGTGCGAGTTGGTCAGAATGCGGTCGACGCCGGCCGCTGTGCGCACGTCCCAGAGCCGCAGCTTGTGTAGGGTCCAGCGTACCAGCAGGCTCTTGAGGCCGCTTGTAAGCTGCGACTCCTTGAGGTACTGGTGCTGCAAGTCCCAGGCAAAGCGCACGGGCGAGTGTATGTAGGAGATATGCAGCTGGTTGGGGCCGGTAATGACCCCCTTGGCAACCGCGTACGAGCTCGAGATCACGATGTCGTAGCTCGAGAGGTCGAACTGCTCGATGACAAAGGGCATGATCGGCAGGTAGTGCCGGTAGAGCCGCTTGCCAAAGGGTAGATTCTGGATAATCGAGGTGTGAACTTTGCGGCCCTGCAAGAACCCACGTTCGCTTTCAGGCAAATTGTCGATGAGGCTATAAACATCTGCCTCCGGGAATACCCGGATCATCTGCTCGAGTACACGCTCAGCTCCTCCGTAGACGGGAAGCCATTCGTGAACAATCGCAATACGTGGTTTTTGACGAGGGATGATGTTCACGGGCCGAGTATACGCGGCTAGACATCCGGTCGGGTTGTACCAATTGTCTAGGCCTTTGCTAGAGAATTAGCCCGTACCAAAGAACACTGTGACTATTTCCTGAACGACTTCTAACTTTTTCACCCATCCGACGCGCACGTCGCAACCGGGCAGTCTACCCTCCGTGAAAATCCTTACACCAATGTCTTTCCGCCTATCTTACGCTTCAAGGAACTAGGGTGCTGTGCCTTAGCGGCGACGACACGTAATCCTCATTTGGGCGCTTGGATTACGTCGAGCCAGTAGCGCAACCGGCCAAGGATCGCAGCGTGAGCCAGGCAAGCTCCTCCTGCATCTTTACAGTTCTTCCCCGGTCCATCCCCAGGGTCTCGGGCGTTGCAGAAGGATGTTTCATGCCTCGTCATGGTTTTTCAGGCGTCTCACGCTCCCGTGCTACCTTCATTTCTATGCTTGGTCTTCTCGTCATTTTGCTTGCTGCTTGCGGCCTCGTGTCCCCGAGCACTCCGGTGGCAGACACGGCGCTTACGACGCAGGGCGACGACGGTGTACTCCTCGTAACGGCCAACGCGTTTAGCGCAAACCTCGCGCGGGGCAAGCATTCTTGGCGACCGCTGACCGATACCGCGAGTGTCTACAGCAGCACGATGCAGGCGCTTCCCGATGCCAGCGCCACACTCGATACCAAATACCAGACGCTTAGCCCTCGCCTCGACTACCGCGTTGCCTTCAAAACGACGGGCACCTATTACGTGTGGGCCTACGGGCGCGCTGCCGACCAGACTCCGCTTAACGGCGACTCCCTACATATTGGCCTGAACGGCAAGCCCGTCGCGACCTCGAGCCGCCTTACGAACCTGCCCAAGACGTACGGCTGGGTCAATAAAACGATGGCGGGCAAGGCTGCGACCGTGCAGGTCTCCAGTCCGGGAACCTACACGCTCAACGTCTGGATGCGCGAAGACGGTGCGCGCCTGAGTGCTCTTGCACTAAGTGCCGACGCACGCTACGTCCCAGGCAAGACAACCGTTGCCGCCCCCGTGAGCACGCCACCCGCGAGTACCCCGCCCACGAATCCGGTCATCGCCCCCGTTCCGGCCCGCAGCGCCGACGCCTTTATCGACTCGGTTGGAGTCAACACACATTTTCACTACGACGATACGGTGTGGGGATCCAGATACGACCTGATCAAGACCAAGCTTATCGCTTCCGGCATTCGTCATCTGCGCGATGGGCTCTACACCTACAGTGCGGCCTCCCGCGACTCGTTCTACTATTCCCGCTTGCGCGAACTGGGCGCGGCGGGCTTTCGCTTCAACCTTATCGCGGGCATGAATACATCGTTTGGTGAGATGACGAACTTCGACCTGCTTGACGACGTCTACGACTGGACCAACGGAACCGTCGTCGCCTATGAAGGCGTCAACGAACCCGACATTCAGGACGTGAGCGACTGGATTTCCCAGACCACCACGGTGCAGCGCAACCTTTATGAAGGAGTCAAGAGCAATCCGCGCCTCAGCCACCTCGCCGTCATCGGACCGTCCTTAGTCTGGCAGTACGATGAACTGAGCAATCTGAGTCAGTACATGGACTACGGCAACTCGCACCCCTACAACGGCGGATCCATGCCCATGCTTACGGGCTACGGAAGCCTCGAATTCAATATCGGCAACGCAGTCAAGATCAGTGGCACGGACCCGATCATGGCAACTGAAGTCGGCTACCATAACGCCCTCAATACCACCGACGGTCACAATCCTACCTCCGAGGCTGCGAGCGCGACCTATATCCCAAGATTGCTGCTGAGCTTTTTCAACCGTGGCATCAAACGCACCTACTTATACGAGTTTATCGATACCCACGCCGACGCAAGCCTGACGCAACCCGGTGCCCACTTCGGCCTGCTACGTAACGACGGCAGCGAAAAACCGGCCTATGTGGCGGTCAAGACCCTGCTGGGCCTGCTTAGGGATCCGGGTGCATCCTTTACGCCGGGCGCCTTGCGCTTCGCGCTCGCCGGAGACACGCAAGACGTGCAGCAGACGCTGCTGCAAAAACGCGACGGCAGTTTCTATCTGGCTCTCTGGGTCGAGCGCTCGAGCTGGGACCGCGACGCCCGTCGTGACCTCGCAGCTGGGACGCAAGCGCTTCGCGTACAACTTGGGGATCCAATCGAAAGTGCAACAGTCTACAAACTCGGAGCCGACGGTAAGGCTACAGCTACGCCTTTAGCGCTCCAGAACGGTGAACTCACGCTCAATGTCGACGATAAACTCGCCCTCATCGCCTTGGTGCCCGCAACGAACTAGGCAGCTGAAACGCTTTTCCCGAACGGCCTTCCGGTCGGTAGCAGAGGTTCCAACGTTAGCCTCTGCTACACATGTACTCTCTACCTCAAAGGGCCTACGCCTTTAGGGCTCGCGTCTGTCACCGCACCTTCGTACACTCTAGGAGTAATCGGTGTAGACGCCGAACGGTTCGACCTGCCTGATAGGACATCGCCTTATGCAACGTTTTCCCGGTCATCCTTAAAGCGATATCGAAAACGCCTAAGCCCTCCCCTCCCTGAGTTCACCCCCAGACAGACGAGCGGGGAATGCCAGCCTCGAGACAGGCGGGGTGTCCTAAATAGTGACCACAAGCCGTTGTTGAAAGAGAGCGAAGTGATGGGACGTGCAAAACTCAGTACCCGACATAAACCCCACGGACGTGAACCCAAAATCCATCCCAAGCCCGATTTCCCGTTCATGAATCATCTACGCCTCGCCTTCCTGCTCGCGCTCACTCCGGTTGCGTGGGCCAGTCCGGCGCAACAGGTGGAGCCGGACGCATTTTTCAAGTTGTTGCGGGCCGGCCCAGAACTCGAGGCTGCAAGGGCCAACGTGGACGCGGCAGAGGCGAACCTGGCCCAGGCCAAAAACCCCGCAGCGCTCGACGCGGGCTTCTCCACAAGCGCTCCAGACGACGCACTCGCCGACTTTTCAGACACCCGCATCTCGCTGGGCGTCACAGCCTACCCCTTTGCCTACGGTCAACCCGGCGACGTAATCCGTCTGCGTACGCTCGCCCTCCAGCAAGCTCAGCGCGAGTTGCGCCGCGTCGAAACGCAACTCGAGAGCACCGCTCTCGAAAACATCGCCAATCTCAAGGCGAGTCAAGAAGCGCTGACCTTCGCGCGGACCGCCGCCGCTGCTGCCGAAGCCAGCTACCGGGACAGCCTGCTCAGGCAGCAGCGTGGCGCGGAGACCGCGCAGAGCGTTCGTGACGCCGACGCCGGTAGACAGGCCGCCCAAAATCTACTGCTGAGCGCTGAGGACGGCCTCGAGCTTGCCCAGGCCACGCTCCGGAGCCTCGTCGGAAACGTAGAACTTGCAACCCTGCCCGAGTTGCCTGTCCCTGCCGGGATCCCGACCAGCCTCGAGGATGCCGAGCGCAGTGTCAGTGAAGCGCAGATCGACAAGGACGGTGCCATCCGCCCCTTTTTGCCTGTCGCACGGCTCGACTATAGTGTCGACGCCAGCCCTCAGAGCCGTATCTCGGCCTCGATCGACTCGAGTAACCTGGCCCCGCGCCTCGGTTACAGCTACGATGTCGACGGCTATGGCGAGGGGGGGGCGCTCACACTGAGTGTTACCGCTACCCTCTCCCCCGACGCCTTCAATAACGCAGCCCGCCTAGACGCAGCCTTAAAGGCCGCCGAGGCGTCGCGACAGGCCGCCGTTCGCGACGCTGCCCTCACCGAGCAGCGTCTGCGCAACGCTTGGGCCGAAGCCGACCGGAGCGACGCGCTGGCTGAACTGGTGCTCGAAAACGCCGAGCGAACCTTTGGCGAAGTGAAGCGCCGCGAAGCGCTGGGCGTCGCCAATGCCAGCGAAATCCAGACAGCAGCGATCGCCCTGGCCCAGGCAGGGCTCGAGCGCCGCGACAGCAGCGTTGCCCGCGTCGCAGCGCTTCTCGACCTCTATGAATTCTATGGCCTGCCCCCCTCGAAAGGGCTGACAGCGCCGCGTTTGGAGACCCAGCCGTGAAGTCGAGACCCCTTTTTACTGCCCTCGCCAGTACGCTCCTCTTCGGAGTGACAGGTCAGGCGCTCGCCTACAGCCTAGAAGACGCCCTGACCCAGGCGCGCTCACGCCCAAGCGTCGTTGCAGCCGAACAGGCCCTCGTGGTCGCCCGCGCCGACTTGGCGCGAACCCGGTCCGATCCTTTTGCGCTCAAGCTCGATAAGGCAACAGCGCAGCAGGCGCTCGCGCTTAGCCAAGTTCAGGCGCGGCAGGCCTTCTACACCTCGCAGAGCGAAATCGGTAGCGCCTACGCCGCGCAGCTACAGGCCGCCCTCGAGCAGCAGGCCAGCCTCACCAACGAAGAGTTGCAGCGCCGCGAGGTGAGTGTGGCGCGTATCCGCTTTGCGCGGGGCAGCATCACCGAGGTCGAGGTCAGTGAAGCCGAAGCGGCCCTCGAAGTTGCGACTGCCGAGCGCGAGGCTAGAGACAGGGCACTCACTTTCGCCCGCAACACCATCGGCGCGCTCCTGCCCATAGGGGCAGATCCCGGCGCGCTCGAGCCTATCTCGGACGCCCTGCTCGGGACATCCCTCCCTCCCATCGAAAGGGTTCTCGACGCGACCGCCAAGACCGCCGACTTGCTGAGCCTTCAGCAAGCGGTCGCTCTCGCCCGCATCAGCGCGTCGCTTCTCGATCCGAGTTACAGCTCGACCCGCGAAATTCAGGATGCCGACACTGCCCTCCAGAGCGCCACCGCGGCCTACCTAGAAGCGACGCGAACCGCTTTTGCCGAGGTGCGAACCCTCTACGGCGAAGCTGCGGCAGCACAAAAGCTCTATCAGGCACAGAGAGCGAACGTGGCAGCAGCCCAGGCGCGCATGCAGCTTCAGCAGCAGCGCTTCGACCGGGGGCTCATCTCGGACCTCGAGCTCAAACAGAGCGAATACAACACCCTGAGCGTCGAAGTCGAAGCGGCGCAGGCCAAAACCACCTTCATCACCACGCTCTTGCAACTGCAGGCGACCTCGGCACTCCCGCTCTTGCCTGCTACCGCGCAGGTCCCGAAGCCTTCAGAGCGCGCGAGCAGCCCGGGAGGTAGCCGGTGAATATTCAACCCACCCCCATTCTCTTTTGGTTATGCGCGCTGCTTACCGCCAGCAGCGTGGTTGCCCAGACACCTACGGTCACAGTGATCGAGGCCGAGGCCGGTCAGCTCGAGACGGCTCGCGAAACCTCGGTCGTGATTCGGCCCGAGCGGGTCAGTGAAGTCACGGCCCAGACAGCCGGAAGCATTCTCTCGATCTCGAAGCAGCAGGACATGACTGTCCAGGCCGGAGAGGTCGTCATCGACCTCGACACACAGCAGCAGCAGCTCCAGCTTCAAAACGCCAACCTCGCCCTGAGTAGCGCACGGGTAAGCCTCGCCAACGCCGAAACCACCAGCCAGAGTCAGCAGGAGCAAGCGAGCCTCACGGTGCAATCGGCTGAAGCCACCTACCGCAACGCCCAGCAGCAGTACGCAGAGGGTCAGGAGCTTTTTCAGATCGGAGCGATTTCGCAAGTCGCCCTCAATCAGCTCGAGGCGGACGCGCTTAGTGCAGAGGCTGCCCTGAACCGCGCCCAGAGCACCCTTACCGATACCGAAAGCGGGAGCGGGAACCTCGAGCTACTCCGGTTGCAGGTCAGGCAGGCGCAAAATCAGGTTGCCGAGGCCCGTCAGGCCTTAGAGGCCACACGCGTCACCTCCCCGCTGACCGGCAAGATCACCCAGATGCTCGTCGATCCGGGGGCCTATGTCGACCGGGGCACCCCACTTTTTCGTGTCGCCACGACCAACCAGCAGGTCGCTGTACTCAACGTCCCGCTCGAGGTCGCCGACCGCCTCAGCGCCGCCGGGTCGCTGTCGATTCCGTACGGCGGCGCGACCTACGACGCTCAGGTCCTGAGCGTCAGTGCTCTCGAGCCCACCACGCAGCTTGTCGAACTCACAGCACGCCTGACACCCTCGGACGATCCGATGCCGAACGGCACCGTGACTCAGTTCAGCTATACCTTCGGGGGCAGCGGCGGGCTTATTTTGCCGAGCGACGCACTGCGGTCCGAGCCGGGTCGCCGCTTCGTTTTCCTCTATCAGGAGGGTAGAGCTGTGCGCTCCAACGTCGAAGTCATCGACGAGCAAGACACGCAGGCCGCCGTTCTCGGCATTCCTATCGGCGCACAGGTCATCTATCCGATTCCCGCCAATCTGCAAGATGGTCAGGCTGTCGTCCTGAGCGAAGAAAACTAGCTATATGGGTCCCGGCGTATGGCAACCCGCAGCAGTGCAAGGGCCAGCATACCCACGTCCCGCACCCTCACGGCATCAACCCTTTGCACGCTTTGGAGACCCCTCGCCATGTCCAGTCGGCCCGCCTCATCCCCAGTCATCCCCGCAAATCCACCGCGTGAATCTCGCGGGAGCCGCGCCCTATGCTAGACGCCCTGCGCGCCGACCTCAGGGCGAACCAACCTAACCCGCTTACCACCACCGTCTTGTTCGTCTATCGCTACGGTAGCCGGGTCGACAGGATGATCGAAAAACGCCCGGCGCCGCGGGGCGAGGAAGATCGACTTCATGCTTAACAGGTTGTCCAGCTTGAATATCTTTGGCAAGCTGCTTGTCGGCAACTCGCAGAGCGGCTTTCTCGCGTCCATTCAGAGCCTGCTGACCAACATCCTTATCCTGGTCGTCAATATCGTTACCGGGATCGTGACCGCCCGTTTACTCGGGCCACACGATAGGGGTATCCAGGCCGCCATCATCCTTTGGCCCAGTCTGATCATGAGCCTGGCCGCCATAGGTTTGCCCGCAGCGCTCCTCTACCACAGCAAACTCACAGCCGAGCTTAGCAGCGCCATGCTGTCGGCGTCGCTGGTTCTAGGGGCACTTGCGGGTGTCGTCGGTAGCGCCATCGGGATTGTATTCGTCCCCGTCTGGCTGGCTAATTACGACGCCGATATCATCCGCATCACGCAGCTCTACATGCTGATCATTCCTATTTCGGTCGTCACCAATACGCTGGCAGTCATCGCACAGGCCAATCACGATTTTCTGACCTATAACGCGTTTCGCCTGTCGCAACCCCTCATCACCCTGGGCCTGCTTCTTGTGCTCGCACTTACGCACACCCTTACCGCCTTCAGTGCAGCCTTTACCTACGTCTTCCCCTCGCTGCCAGCTCTCGTCTGGCTGTGGCTGCGCCTGAGATCGACTTATCCTTTTTCGCTCGCGCAATTTGGTCTAGTTTACCGGCGACTCCTTTCCTATGGCAGCCGCTACTATAGCGGTGACGTGCTCGCCATCGCCTCGAGCCAGCTCGACAAGATCGTCATCGTAAGCTTGCTGACCCCAGCCAGCATGGGTCTTTACACCGTCGCCTACAGCCTAGCTGGCATGCTCGGCGTGTTTAACGCCGCGGTCAACTCGGTGATTCTGCCCAAGATGATCGACCTGCCCTTGACAGAAGTGCGCGTGTTGCTGGGGCGGGCCGTGCGAATCAGTTCGCTGGTTTCCCTCTGTGCGGCGGGCGTTCTGGCGCTCATGGGGCCCTTTCTCATCTCGTTTTTCTACGGCAACGCCTATCAGAGCGCCGTGACGGTCTTTTTCATTCTGGCGGCGAACGCTGTCATCGGGGGGCTCGCGTTCATGCTGGCTCAGGTCTTCTACGCCGTCGGGAAGCCCGAACTGATGATGTTTCGGCAGCTAGCCAGCCTCGCCATCATGGTGCCCGGGATGTTTTTCCTAGGCAGCCGTTTCGGGATCGTAGGCGTGGCCAGTGTGAGCCTGCTCGAGTCGCTCGCCATGGTCGTTCTTACACTGTCCGCCTTTCGTCCCATCCTGAAAATGCACCCGCCCAGCCTGTTCGCGCCGCAGGAAGACTTCGCTTATATACGGCAGCTCTGGCACGAGTGGAAACACAAGAATGCCTAACCTGCGCCTCCTCTGCAGGCAGAACCGCTCTCTAGGACACGCCCAATGAAGATCGCCCTACTCCTCAGCACTCAGTCGTTCGAAGGATTTTTCGGCAAAACCCTCAAGTTGACTCCGGAAGCCTACGCCGAGGGCTACCGTAACGACTTTTCATGGGCTTACGCGAAGGGTCTGCTGCCCTACGGCGTCACGACCACGATCTATATTCCTTCCGAACAAGATTTGCCCCTCTTTACCACCGATGAAGGCGTCCGGGTACGCTTTCTCCCCTTCTCGAGGGGCTCGAGGCTGGGCCACACCCTCGCCCCCCTCTTCAAGACCGCGCTGGGCCGCTACCTCTACGAACACCTCAACGCGCGCTTGTTCTTTCCTGCCCTAAGACGCGCCCTAGCGCAAGACGAAATAGATCTGCTCTACATTCAGGAATACTGGACGGGCCGCTTCGACTTCCTGGTGCGACACCTGAAACTACCCATCGTCGCCGGGGACCACGGGGGGCGCAGCCACAAGCAAATCACTTGGTTCAAACGCTGGACCTTTCCCAGAGCGAGCAAACTCACGGCCCAGACACCTATTGAAGCGGCCGAAATCACGCGTTACGGCGCTGACGGGCTCGTCTTGACCAACGCAGTCGACACGTCCTTCTACACACCCGACCCCCACTTGACCTACGCTGAAAAGACCATCCTGGTAGTCGCCCGCTTCAACGAGAGTCAGAAACGCATCTCGAACCTGATTCGCGCCCTGGCCCGACTCGAGGACGATTGGCACCTCAACATTGCGGGCACCGGACCCGATGAGGCAGCCTACCGGGCCCTCGTCAAGACGCTGGGCCTTAGCAACCGCGTGACGTTTCTGGGATTTGTCAACGCCCCTGAAACCCTCCGAGAACTCTACCGGCGCTGCGGCGTTTTCGTTCTTCCCTCGGCCTGGGAAGGGTTACCGCTGGTAGTACTCGAGGCCATGAGCACGGGTGCGGCCATCGTAGTCACAAATCTGCGGGCCTACGCGCATTTTGTAGAAAACGGCAAGAATGGCGTCGTGGTCGAACCTGGAGACGTCGAGGGGCTTGCTGCGGGTATTCTCGAGGCGTTTGCCTGCCGGGATACGCTCGGTCGTACGGCTCGGCAGACCATGGTTGACGGATTCTCGAACGAGGCCGTTTACGGACGCCTCGCCGGGCTTCTCACGCAGTGTGTCCACTCCCAAGGGACGCATGCCCAAGGGCCAGACGCCGGAGCACAGACAGGTCGCGCCCTATGAGCCTCTTTCGGAAGGTAGTACCTCGCGCTGCACTGAGGCGTAACGTATCGAGTGGTGCGAGAGGGAGCGCACGATAATGAGCGTTTCGGTTGTCATTCCAGCCTACAACGCGCTCAAGTTCCTGCCACAGACCTTGGCGAGCATACGCGCCCAGACCTTTCGGGATTTTGACATCACCGTTGTCGACGACGGCAGCAGCGACGGGACCAGGGCGTGGCTGACCGAGCAGCGTGACCCCCAGCTCAAGGTCGTCTATCAGACCAACCAGGGGGTAGCCCAGGCGCGCAACACCGGCATCTGGCAGAGCAGGGGCGACTACATCGCGTTTCTCGACGCCGACGACCTGTGGGAGCCCACCAAACTCGAGCAGCAGGTGGCTTGCCTCGAGGCCAACCCTGGCGTCGGTCTGGTTCACACGGCTATTCGCTATATCGACGAGGCAGGAAACGACCTGCACCGTACACTCGGGGTTCAGGGTGAGGGCAGCATCTGGCATGAAGTGGTACTCAAGATGCCCGTGCGCTGTGGCAGCACCCCACTCATACGCCGTTCCTGCTTTGCCGAAGTGGGCGGCTTCGAAACGAGCTTGCGCTTTGCCGAAGAGTGGGACATGTGGATACGCATCGCCAGGCGCTTCGATTTCGCCATTATCAATGAACCCCTTGTCCGCTACCGTCAGCACCCGAACAACATGACCAAGAGCTACAAACAGATTGCGCCCAACCTCGAGCGGGTCCTCGAGCGGGCCTTTCAAGACGCGCCCGAGGGCGGGGGACGCATCCGCAACGAGGCGTTTGCACGGGCGTACCTGTTCGCGGCCTGGCGCGCCTACTTCGTCGACGACTTTTCGACCGCCAGCACGCTGCAGCAACGTGCGTTTAACATGTATCCCCGACTTCGCTTCGTCAAAAATAGCATCAATCTCAGCGCCCGGCTGGCTCAGGCACGCTTACTTGGTCGCAAGAGGGAGCCAACGCACCTATGACCCCTGTAACGGCCGTAATCATGACCAAAAACGAGGAAGCAGTCATCTCACGCTGTATCCGAAGCGTTCTGTGGGCTGACGAAGTGCTTGTTATCGACTCGGGCAGCACCGATAACACTGTCGCCATAGCCAAATCGCTTGGGGCGGTGGTCTACGAACAGGCGTGGCTCGGCTTTTCGGGACAACGCAACCGGGGTGCCGAGCTGGCACAGCACGACTGGGTGCTTTTCGTCGACGCCGACGAGATCGTCACGCCAGAGCTCGCAGCCTCGGTTCAGGCGGCGATGCAGGGCACTCCAGATGCGAGGGACAGCTACGCGGTAGACCGGCGCGGCGACTTTCTCGGTGTGCTGCTTCCGAACGAGACAAGAGCAAGCAAGCGCAAGAACTTTATCCGGCTCTACAACCGGCGTTTTAGCCATTACGACCCGAACATGTCCGTGCACGAAGAGGTTCGCTTTCCTGGCAAGGCGATTGCGCTCCAGGGCCTTCTGCTGCACTGGAACGGTCTTGGCATGGACGAATACATCCCCCTCTTTAACCGCTACGCCTCGCTCGAGGCTGCGGCGCTCTCTGAACAAGGCGTCCGGGCACGAGCGCTCGATATTTTCGTCCGCCCGCTCCTGCGCTTTGGCTGGAGCTACTTCATCAAAGGTGGCTGGCGGCTGGGCACGCGGGGTCTGATCCACGCCATGCTCAAGGGGGTCAGCGATTACCTGCGCTACGCCAAGCTCTGGGAAATGCAAAATGTAACACCGACGCCGAACCCACCTGCTACGCTTTACGCAGATGACGTACCCTCTACAGGCACAAAGTAGGGGTGAAAAAAGGCGCGTGACGGTCTTGGCTTTAATCTTGTGTAACGAATCCGTCGGGATCCTCTGGGTAGCGGGGGGTAGCTCACTGGAAGCCGCCTGGGGCATAAGGCACGCGGCCCACCCATGAATTCACGTTCAGGAACCGCGCTCGATTTGCTGACTTACGGTGGACTACTGACCACGGCAGTACTGGCAGCAAGTGGCTACATCACGCCTCTTGCCCCCCTGGTTGGCCTGCTTTTTCCCGCTGCCGCCACGCTGACTGGAGCCCTACTCATCGGGCGCAAACCGGGCTTTTACCTGGGCTTTATGTGGTGGGTCTGGTTTCTTACGCCGGAAGTGCGCCGCATCGTCGACTTTCGCATAGGCTACAACGAGCAGAGCCTAGTGATGCTCGCGCCCTTTCTGGTCTCCGGCATCGCCTTGCTGGCTGTTTTTTCCAGACTCACCAAACTCGCACCATCCTTCCGTGCACCCTTCGCTTTTACATCACTCGGTCTGCTCTACGCTTTTTGTGTGGGCTTTCTCAACAACGGACTCTTTGCCGCTGCTTTCGATCTTCTCAACTGGAGCGCACCCATTATCCTTGGCGTTTACCTGCTCACCCATATAGATCACATTGCCGTCTTCGAACGCGTGACGCGTCAGACATTTATGTGGGGCCTGCTTGTCATGGGTGTCTACGGCGTGGTGCAGTACTTTTATCTGCCCCCATGGGACGCCTACTGGATGACGCAGGCCAATATGGCCTCGATCGGGTATCCCGTAGCACAGCAGGTCCGGGCCTTTAGCACGCTCAATTCGCCCGGTCCCTATGCCAACGTTGTGATGGCAGGGCTTCTTCTGGCCTTTAGCGGAGGAGGCCCGCTGCAAAGTATCAGCTTCGCTACAGGCTTCATGGGCTTCGCACTCAGCGCGGTAAGATCTGCCTGGGGCGGATGGTTCGTCGGGATGCTCATTATCCTGACGCAGCTCCCGCTGAGGCAGCGCGCCCGTCTGCTCGGCACACTCAGCGTCCTCGTGCTGATCTGTATTCCGCTCTTTTCGCTGGGCCCCGTAGGGGCACTTTTTTCCGAGCGCCTAGCTACCGTAACAGACCTGGAAAACGATATGAGCTACAACGACCGCCTCGAGCTGTACGCGAGTCTCTCGAGCTTTACCGCCAACAACCCTCTAGGACAGGGCCTCGGCAGCTCGGGTGTCGCCAGCAACATCGGCAACCCATCCGACTCCATGCCCAACCTCGATAGCGGCATTATCGCCGTCCTCTATACCTTCGGCATCCTCGGAACACTCTACTTCGTCGGGGGTGCGCTGACCCTATTTTTTCGTGCCCTCATGACAGGACGCCGTGCCCACACCGTAAATGCTGCAATCTATGCTGGTATCACCGTCGGTGCCATGGCCCAGCTTTTTTTCGGCAATGCCTGGAACGGTGTATCCGGCATGGTGCTATGGTTCTTCCCCTGCCTCCTGCTTGCCTCCCAACAAGCCCTGGCGTACGAGCAGAGGCAGGCAGCACGCCCACTCACCCCGGAAAGGCTCCGCGCACGCACCTAACCTATGACCATCCTGAGTAACCACGTGTCAGAAAACCCTACAAAGCGCGCCACTATGCGCACCCTTCAATTAGGGACGAGCTGGTTCCCCGAAAAACCCGAGGGTGTTGCCCGAGTCTTTTACGATCTCGCCAGTCATGCTCAGCGCGCCGACATCGACGTGCGCGGGCTGGTAACCGGATCCGAACGGGCAGCCCTGGAAACCGACGACCGTATCCGCGCGTTCGCCCCCACGACGCTGCCGCTTCCGAGGCGAGTGCAAAGACTACGCCAAGCCTTTCGGCGCTTTCTCCGCGAAGAATCCCCCGACCTTATTGCGGCTCACTTCGCTCTCTACACCTTTCCGGTTCTGGATCTAATCGGTTCCCGTCCGCTGGTCGTTCATTTTCATGGGCCCTGGGCGCTCGAGAGCAAGGTCGAAAACGCGTCGGCGCTCTCGGTCGGGGCCAAGCGTTTTCTCGAACTCTCAGTCTATCGCCGCGCCACGCACTTTATCGTCCTCTCCGAGGCTTTCAAGACCGTTTTGCAGGAGAACTACGGCGTCCCCGAAGCGCGCATCCACATCGTTCCGGGTGGCATCGACGCTTCGGCCTACGACACGGGTCTGAGCCGCGAGGCCGCACGTACCCGGCTCGGCTGGCCGCAGGACCGCCCTATCCTCCTCAGCGTACGGCGGCTGGTTCGGCGGCAGGGGCTCGAGAACCTCATCGCGGCTATTGCCACGCTTAAACCCCGTTATCCAGACCTCCTGCTCCACATCGCTGGACAGGGACCCTTACGTCCCGAACTAGAGGCGCAGATCGTCCAAGCCGGGCTGCAGGATAACGTTAAACTGCTCGGCTTCGTACCCGATGAGCTGCTCGCGACAACCTATCGGGGGGCTGATATGTCGGTCGTGCCGACCGTGACGCTCGAGGGCTTCGGTCTCATCACGATCGAATCTCTGGCTGTCGGCACACCCGTCTTAGTCACGCCAGTAGGAGGCCTGCCCGAAGCGGTGCGTGGCTTGTCGGAAGACCTCGTCCTGTCCGGAAGCACAGTTGCCGACCTCGTTGCGGGAATCGGCGGGGTACTTGGGGGCGAACGCACCCTCCCGGACAGCCTGGCCTGTCAGCGCTACGTCAAGGACACCTTCGACCACAACCGCATCATGGCGCAAACCCGAGCGGTCTACGACCTTGCCTTAAAGCGCACACTCTAAATCACCCGCCCCAGAAATGCAGGAGCCCCCAACAACGCGCCGCGCTGCTAGACCTCGATCACGCGAAAGTGGCTGTCCGACTCCTGCCGAAACTGCGCGTAGATATCGCTAACAAAGGTGTAGTACTTGGGGAAGTGCGCTGGATCCATAAAAACGGCGGTCACCTGGAGGGTATCGCCAAACATCGCGTGAGAACTCGTCAGCGCAGTGGTGATGAACGAGGCGATCTCCCGGGGCCGAGGGCGCGCCCGGGCGATCTCGAGTTCGACGGGCAGCGTGTTGCGCCGCACCTCACAGCCGAGCAGGTTTGCGATTTTTTCGACGTCTGCAGCCTGCTCGCGACCGTGAGGCAGGTAGACAAACTTCTGGCCCGCGTAAAAGCGGTGGGCACGCTGCAGGTAGTCGAGGTAGACCTCTTCACTGACGTACTCATCGACGATGAGCGAACCGCCCAGAAACCAGACCTCCGGGCCGGCAGTCTGCTGCGCGGTCAGCGCCCGAAACGAAGTGTAGCGGTTGGGGACAAGCGTGTCACCCGGGCGCACATCGATATCAAAAAGGGTGAAAAATGTTGCCTCGTCGGCCTGTTTGTCCCGCACGCCCAGAATCCGGCTGAGGATTGCCATACGGCTCAGAGCAGGCGCGCCGTTGTCGAGTACCCGCCGCCGCTCCCGATTGACCATCAGGGTATCGGTGCCCGAATCGAGGATGCAAAGCTTGTCATGCGGCAGAGTATTGCAAAAATGCCGCACGAGCGGCTCGAGGTAGCTGCCGACAAACAGGGTATCCGCCCGCCCGAGCGCGTGGGCGAGCCGCTCGAGCCGACGCTGCTGTACCCAGCTCAGGTATGCCCAGACGTACTTGTTGACGCGCCCGATACGTTCTTCACCGTAGGTTGCCTCGTAATAGACGTGCGCCCATTCGGACGCGTCGATGACTTCCCGGAACATCGAGATGGGATAGCCCGAACTCGTATGTCTAAATACGACAAGGACATTGTCCTGCGTGCCGAAGTAGGCTTTGGCCTCGACAGCGTTGATGACCTGAAAGGGTGAGAGGACGAAGAAGACGTTCATAGATCGAAAAGCCCGGTCGTGAAGATCGGGCTCTTAGGAGTTTTACTGTAGCACACGAAATAATTCAATCTGTTGAAAAGTTAACCCGGGACGTGTCTGACCTTCTGGGCTAGCCCCATCAGCCCCGCTTTACCCCGAGCCACCGCAGCGCGCATCCTGCTATTGCTGGGTTTTTACAGCACGGCCGAAGAGGGTTTCATATACTGGCTTCATGCACGCTTTTGGGCTTTTTTTAGCCCCAGCACGGCGAAAGTCAATGACACGCAGAGCACGAGCCCAGCGCTTGAGCGGCTACCTGGTCGCCCCTCTTTTCCAGAAGACAAGTACGAAACCGTGAGCGCAGTCGCCGTGATCCCGGCTCGAGGGGGCTCGAAGCGCATCCCGCGCAAGAACGTCAGGCCGCTGGGCGGTAAACCACTCCTCGCCTACACGCTTGGGGCAGCCCTGGAGAGCGGCCGCTTCGAGCGCGTGATCGTCTCGACAGATGACCCGGATATCGCGGCGCTCGCCGAGTCGCTCGGGGCCGAGGCTCCGTTTACCCGCGACGCCACGCTCGCCGACGACCACACGCCGAGTTCGCTCGTCACGCTCGATGTTATAGAGCGACTCGGCCTTCCTGGTGACACGGAGGTAGCGCAGCTGCTGCCGAATTGCCCCCTGCGCAACGCCGAAGACGTGCGCCTCAGCCACGACGCCTTCCAGACTTCAGGCAGTGCGAGTCAGCTCTCGGTGACGCGCTACGGCTGGCTCAACCCGTGGTGGGCCTTCACTCAGGACAGTCAAGGACTCAAGCCACTCTTCGAGGAGGACCTCAAAAAGCGCAGCCAGGACCTACCCACCCTCTACTGCCCTACCGGAGCGATCTGGTGGACGACGGCCACAAGCCTGCAACGCGAGAGGACCTTTCACACGGCGCACAAAACGGGTTGGGAACTTCCCTGGCAGCGGGCTATCGACATCGACGACGAGGACGACTGGCAGATGGCTGAATTTCTGCTGGCACGTGCGGCAACGCCGTGAAGACAGCTCTGTTCAGCACAGTCCACCCGGCCTCTGCCCCGTTTCTGGGAGCATTTTTCCGGAGCGTGGCGGCGCAAGACGACCGCGGCTTTAAGCTCTGGCTTGCCTTCGACCTGGTCGACCCTGCAGAGTACGAAGACGCGCTCGAGCCTCTGGGGGCAGTACAGATCGTAAAGAGTGACAACGACACGCCCGCGAGCCTCAGACAGCGGGCGCTGGAACGCCTCCTGCCGACCTGTGACGCAGTGATTTTTGTCGATAGCGACGATGTGCTCTACCCCGACAGGGTCAGCGCAGCCAAGCAGGGCCTGCACCATAGCGACGTTAGCGGCTGCGCGCTCGAGCTTATCGCTCAGGACGGCGCGCAGTTAAACCGGACCCTGGGCGCGCCGCCCATACAGGACTGGGCTAACCTCATGCCAAAAATCAACGTCTTCGGCCTCTCCAATACGGCCTACCGTGCTCGGACGCTCGAGCACCTCCTGCCTGTTCCCGCCGGGGTGACGCTGGTCGACTGGTTTTTGGCAACCCGCGCGTACCTGATCGGTGCGCGCTTGCACTTCGACAGCGCGGTGCACATGGCCTACCGGCAGTACGCCGACAACACCGCCCGGGTGCTGCCGCCCTTTACGCCCGCGCAGATCACGCGCTCGGCAGGACTTGTCGCCGAACACCTGCGCTTCGTCTTGAACCATCCACCCGAGCCTCTGGCCCACAGCCTCGAGCCCTACAGGGAGCGCCTGCTCGAGGTCGAAAGGTTTTCGGCAGCGCTGGAAGGTGGACATCTTACGGCCTACACCGAGGCGCTCAATGCACGGGCGCAACCGGTCTATCATTGGTGGGAATACGTCGCACACAAGGAGCTTTACGATCTATGGAACAGCTAGACCTCGCCGGGCGCCTCGTCGGACCCGGACACCCTCCCTATATAATCGCCGAGATCGGCGCCAACCATAACGGCGACATGGACCTGTGCAAGACCATGATCGACGAGGCGGTACGCTGCGGTGCGGACGCCGTCAAGTTTCAGTCCTGGTCGGTCGATTCGCTTATTTCCAAGGCCGAATATGGGCGCAACGCCACGTACAGCGACCCTGAAAGGCACTTCGGCTCGCTGCGAGAGATGGTCGAGCGCTATCAGCTGAGCGCCGCGCAGCACGCCGAGGTCGCCGCCTACTGCAAGGAAAAAAACGTCCACTTCATGTCCACGCCCTTTTCACCTGAAGAGGTCGATCTACTGGTGAGTCTGGGCGCTCCGGCCCTCAAGATCGCCTCGATGGACGTCAACCATCTGCCCCTGTTGCAGCACATCGCCCGGACCGGTCTACCCGTCATCCTCTCGACGGGCATGGCAACCCTCGCCGAGGTCGCCACGGCGCTCAGCACCCTGCGCGAACACGGCTCGGGTCCGGTGGCCCTGCTGCACTGCATCTCGATCTACCCGCCGGACTACGAGGACATTCACCTGCACAACATCCCCATGCTTCAGGACACCTTCGACGTGCCGGTGGGTTTTAGCGATCACTCGTTCGGCACCGCCATTCCGCTGGCGGCGGTCGCACTGGGTGCTTGCATCATCGAAAAGCACTTCACGACCGACAAGACGATGCAGGGTTGGGATCATATGATCTCCGCCGACCCGCCTGAACTCGAGTCCATCTGCCGGGAGAGCCGAAACGTCTTTCTGGCACTCGGGCAGCGCGAGCGTACCGTTTCCGGGGCCGAACTCGACAAGCGCAAGAAGTTTCGCCGCTGCACGGTGTTGCGGCGCCACGTCGAAGCGGGACAGGTGCTCAGCCTTGACGATCTCGATTTCAAACGCCCCGGCACCGGCATTCATCCGAACGAATACCCTTACGTCGTCGGGCGGCGCGTGAAGCGGGCGCTGGGGGCCGATCACGAACTCACCTGGAGCGACCTCGAGTAGCCTGTGTCCGCGTCCCAACAGGCCTGCATCATCCTCGGTGGCGGGGGTCACGCCCGCGTCCTCTTGGAGGCGCTGCCGGACACGCTCGTACCC
>JBMDWS010000464.1:0-1934 GCA_048594695.1 Truepera sp.
CCCCAGGGCGAAGTCCGTGAGCTTGGCAGGTGTCCGGTGTGCGGAGACCACCTCACAGCGGTGCGCCACCCCGAACTCACTTAATACCGCTGCCGCGTGCTGCATGGTTTCCCAGTCGGAGGTGCTGCCCATTACGACAGCGACGAGTGCGTCAGCCATGAATCTCCTCAGTGTCTTGCCTAATGTCTTGCTCAATATCTGCGTCAGTCATAGGCATCGCCGCACGGCTCAGACGGTCGCGCACGGCAGCCCAGGCCGGGGTAGCCGGCACCTCTTCGATCAGAAGCCTCGCGTGCTTACCCGCGTCGAGTTCGCGCAGCGCCGCGTAGAGTCCGTGTGCGTAGGCGAGCGGGTCGTCGGGCAGGGTGAGCCAGTTCCCAGCCCCCGCACCGACCCGGCGAGCGAGCACCGCGTCGTCAGGGCCGCAGAGGCCCGCTGCGTCGCGCACGAGGTAGGCCGGCGTTCGCGGCGCGTAGTGCCGGGCCAGAGACCCGGAGACGCGAGGCGATGCACGGGCAGCGCCAGATACGACAGGCACGCCGAGGACAGCCTCCAACGCCTCGATGGTCACAGCGCCCGGACGCAGCACCCGAACGGTCTCTCCGCTCAGATCGAGGATGGTGGACTCGAGGCCGACTTCACATGTACCCCCGTCGAGCACCCGGACGGCCTCTCCGAACTCCGCACGCACGTGCGCGGCCGTCGTCGGCGAGATGTGCCCGAAGCGGTTGGCCGAGGGCGCCGCGACGCCGCGACCGAAACGTGCCAGCAGCGCTCGAGCCAGCGGGTGCGCAGGGACGCGCACGCCGACCGTATCCTGCCCCCCGGTCAGCGCGTCGGGAACCCAAGGCTGACGCCTCAAAATCAGCGTCAGCGGGCCCGGCCAGAAGGCTTCGGCAAGTCTCCAGGCCATGTCGGGAATGTCGGTGGCCCAATCGGGAAGCTGCGCGGCGTCCGCAAGATGAACGATGAGCGGGTGGTCGCTCGGACGCCCCTTGAGCCTGAATACCTCGGCGAGCGCTCCGGCATTTGCCGCGTCCGCCCCGAGGCCGTAGACGGTCTCGGTCGGAAACGCCACGACCCGACCCTCAGCGAGGTATCTCGCCGCCGCCTCGAGCTCCCGCGAAACCTTTTGTGATTGTGCTTCAATGCGCGCGACCATTTCGACCCCCAAGAGGATACCACCTCGAGGCTGCACTTCAGGCACCGAGAGACAGACACCTGCACACGCGAAACACCTGGGTGCCAATTCCACCTCCATAACTCGGATTTGACCGTCAGGGACGCAGGGGACAATTGTCCAACGAGGGGCGTTCGATGGTATGGTACGTTTGCTTTGGACGCACTTCGGTGTCAGCAAAAGGTCGACCGTGTCGAAGCCGTATCGCGGTGAGCAAGCCCGCGCCGCACGAAAGGGGTGTTCCGCTGCCTACGCGTTTTATAACTGTGCCGCTCCGTTCGGGTGCGCCCCTGCCGTATCCCGATAGCTTCCGCGCACGGGGTGCGCTTTCTCATGCCTGGGAAACGACACGGGCGGCCGCAAGAACGTGTCTGACCCCTGTGTGCGCCGTGCTGTCTATAATGCTCAACTATGAAAGGTGATTATTTTGTGACGTCGCTGCCCCCTCTATCAGCTAGCGCTGCGGCACCTCGCGCCCTCTTAAGGGAGCCCAACTGATGCCGCAGATTCTGCCCCCCAACGCCAACACCTTTACACGCTGGAGCATCGTCGGCGGAACGGTCTTCTTGATCGTCCTCATCTGTGCGCTGGTCGCTTTCGTGCGTACCGACCGGAACCGCGTCGGGGTTCCGGTCACCCAGCCGGTCGCCTTTCAGCACTCGCTCCACGCGGGTGAACTCGGTATCGACTGTCGCTACTGCCACTCGTCGGTCGAGGTGGCGGCGTTCGCCAACGTGCCCCCGACCGAAGTCTG
>JBMDWS010000465.1:0-4923 GCA_048594695.1 Truepera sp.
GGCACCACGCACGCGCAGCGCGAGTATGAAGGGCTACGCGACAACGAATTGCAGGAAACCTACCTGCTGCGGCGCGACGCTCCCCTAGAGAGCTACACCCTTGCCCGGGACGAAGTGGATGTCCTCTACGAACTACCACTCGGGGGGGCGCTGGACCTCTACCAAAGAGGTCAACCCCTCGCCGCAGCCGGGTACGACGCCTACGGACGCCACAACAACGCGCTCCTCATCGCGGACGACCTCATCGAACAGGCGAGAGACGACGTGGTAGACCGCCTAGAGACGATCAGGGCGCGGGTGCAAGGTACCGAACTCGGACCCGCCCTGTCTAACGATGCTCGTTCGTAAACGAACCTTTGATGGCGCCGTTAGAGCGTTACGGCTTGAAACACTTCACACCGGGCTCGAGCCTCTACGCGCCTTCTCGTGTGTGAGTCGAAAACCCTCGCCACAAGACTGCGGCGAGGGTTTTGTTTGAGCTGTGCTGTTCGGAATCAGCCTTCGATCACCGTCGGGACGATGAGTGGGTTTCTGCCCGTCGCTTTGCGCAGGTGCCGCCGAACAGGGTAAAAGATGTCGTCGCGGATGTCCGATAGAGTCCGCTTTTCACGCAGGCCGCGCTTGAGGGACTCGAGCGCGATCTTTTCGATCTCCCCGTTGAGTTCGCGGTGGTTCTGCGACACGCCCCGCGTGATGACCTCGACCGACGGGGTCTTGCCCGCGAGCGCCATGATGACCACGACACCTTCGGAGGAGAGCGTCTGACGATCGCGGATGATCGGCTCGGTGACCTCTTCGCTCGTCTTGCCGACCGCGTCGATCAGGACGACGTTCGCACCGATCTCGCCGACGCGCTTGATGTCGTTGCGGGTGAGCTCGAGGATGTCGCCGTTTTCAGCGATGAGGATCTTTTGCGGCGGCGTCGCCATACTCTCGGCGAGGCGCTTATGGTTGATCTGGTGACGCGCTTCGCCGTGCCAGGGCAGAAAGAACTTGGGCCGGGTGAGGTCGAGAATCAGCTTCAGCTCTTCCTGCGAAGCGTGACCCGAGGCGTGCACCCGATAGGTCGGCGGATAGTAGACTGCTACACCCTTGCTATAGAGTTCGTTGATGACGCGCCCAACGGCTTCCTCGTTGCCGGGAATGGGGTTCGAGGAGAGGATCACCGTGTCGCCCGGTTTTAGGCTGATCTTGCGGTGCGTGCCCGAAGCGAGGCGTGAAAGCGCCGCCATCGGTTGGCCCTGTGAGCCCGTGCAGAGAAAGAGCACCTTGTCGTCGGCGATGTTGTTGAGTTCGTCCGAAGCGACCAGCGGGTGCCGAGTCTCGAGGTAGCCGAGTTCCTGGGCAATACGCGTGTTCTTGACCATCGAGCGGCCCTCGATGACCACGCGGCGGTCGTACTTTTCGGCCACCCGGATAAAGTTCTGCAAGCGGTGGACGTGCGAGGCGAAAGTCGTGACGATCACGCGTCCCGACGCTTTGGCGACGAGGGCGTCGACGGCGTTCATCACGTCGCGTTCGCTCGGGGTATAGCCGGGCCGCTCGGCGTTGGTCGAGTCGGAGATAAGCGCGAGTACGCCCTCCTGCCCTGCCTGCGCGAGCTTGAACAGGTGGCTCGTCTTGCCATCGGCGGGGTGATAATCGAGCTTGAAGTCGCCGGAATGCACGATGCGCCCGATAGGGGTGTGGATGATGAGCCCTGAGTTGTCGGGGATCGAATGGGTCATACGGAAAAAGTCCACCGTGAAGTACTTGGAGAGCTTGATGCGGTCGTCGGTGGAGATCTCGCGCAGGTCGGCGTCGGACTCTTTGAGGCTAAACTCGTCGAACTTGCCGCGCAGGAGACCCAAAGTCAGCTTGGCCCCGTACATGGGGATTTTCGGCAAGAGTTTGAGCATGTAGGGGATGCCGCCGATATGGTCCTCGTGACCGTGCGTCAGCACCCAACCCTTGACGCGGGAGGCGTTTTCAACGACCCAGTCGATACGCGGGACGATGATATCGACACCCAGCATGTCGGCGTCGGGGAAAGCGAGGCCCCCGTCGATGAGGATGATCTCGTCGTCGTACTCGAGCGCGAACATGTTCTTGCCGATCTCGCCCATCCCGCCAATCGGGATGATGCGAAGGGCCTTGCTCGAGCTCTCCGTATCGCTTGTGCTGGCAGCATTTGCCGCAGTCTTGTTGGCTTCAGCGGGTGCGCGGCTGCGCTCCCGGTTGGGATCACGTCGTCGTGGACGGTTCATACAAACTCCTCAAACTATTCGGTGCCGCAGGGTCATGCGGCCCCCCGATATAAAGATGCTCGAGGCCTAGGCGTCAGGGGAAGCTGCCCGGTCTCTGGAAAACGTGCGGCGGCCCCGGAAAGCTGCCCGTGAGGGGCAGATTCAGCTTTCCGGAACGACCGACTTGGGTTAGAAGCGGCGGTCTCTGCGTTCGCGGTTGCCGTTAGGTCGGTCGCTGCGGGGACGGTCGCTACGGGGTGCGCGGGGCGCGATCTTACCCTCGAGTTCGGGCCGGATCAGATCGAGCTTGCCCCGGTTGTCGACCCCGGCGATTTTGACCTGCAGGGTATCGCCGACCTTGAGGAAATCCTCGACGTTGTTGACCCGCTCTTCGGCGATCTGCGAGATGTGCAGCAGACCGTCGGTGCCGGGGAAAATATTGACGAAGGCCCCGAATTCGGCGATCTTGACGACCTTGCCGTCGTAGATCTTGCCCACTTCCGGCGTCGCGGTCAGACCCTCGATCTGCACCTTGACGGCTTCGGCGGCGGCCGAGTCCTCGGAATAGATCTTCACAAGACCATCTTCACCGATGTCGATCTGCGCACCGAGCGCCTCTAGTTCGCGAATTTGCTTGCCGCCCGGCCCGATCACACTGCCGATCTTCTCGACGGGGATCTGCACACTCAGAATGCGCGGGGCGTTCTTGGAGACTTCGCTACGCGGGGCGCTCAGGACCTCGTCCATCAGCCCGAGGATGTGAGCGCGCCCGGTTCTAGCCTGCTCGAGCGCCGCTTTCATCACTTCAGCGGTGATGCCCTTGATCTTGATGTCCATCTGTAGCGCCGTGACCCCGTCGCGGGTACCGGTCACCTTGAAATCCATGTCGCCGAGGGCGTCTTCGGAGCCCAGGATATCCGAGAGAATCTTGTAATTGTCGCCCTCTTTGATAAGGCCCATCGCGATCCCGGCGACCGACTTCTTGAGCGGAACGCCCGCATCCATCATCGAGAGGGTCGAGGCACAAACCGAGGCCATCGAGGAGGAGCCGTTACTCTCGAGGGTTTCCGCGACCACGCGAATGACGTAGCCGAAGGCCTCCTGCGAAGGGATCATGCGCTCGAGGGCGCGCCGCACGAGGTTACCGTGCCCGAGTTCACGCCGCGAAATGCCGCGCAGACGCTTGACCTCACCCGTCGAGAAGGGCGGGAAGTTGTAGTGCAGCATGAAGGTTTCAGACGTTTCCAGACCGAGGTCGTCGATCAGGCGGTCGCTTTTGCCGGTGCCGAGCGTAGCGACGCCCAGGACCTGCGTTTCACCACGGGTAAAGACCGCCGAGCCGTGCGCTTTGGGCAGCACGCCCGTCTCGATCCAGATGGGCCGGATCTGGTCGGGTTTGCGACCGTCCGAGCGGAGGTCTTCTTCCAGGATCATGCGGCGCGATTCGCGCTGGACGGCGCTCGAGAAGGCTTCCTTGAGCAGATTGACGCGAAGTGCGTCTTCAGCCGTTTCCGGGTTCGGAACGCGCTGGGCGATCAGGGCGTTGCGCAGCTCTTTGGTTTTGGCGCCGCGGTCCTTTTTGCCAGGAGTCAGGAGTGCATCTTTGAGACCTGCCGCGGCAGCGTCCTGGTAGATGCTCTCTTTGTCTTCTTCGCTCACACTCAGGGTCGGCTCGAAGGGCGCTTTTTCGTGCCCGATCTCGCTTTTCATCCGCTCGATGAGGTCGAGAACCGGCCTCATCTCGGCCTGGGCAAATTCGATAGCCCCGACCATGACCTCTTCGGAGAGTTCGTCTGCGCTGGCCTCGACCATCAGCACAGCGTCCCTGGAGGCCGCGACGGTCAGCTCGAGGGCCGACGTTTGCAGATCTTGCAGGGTCGGGTTGAGAACGTATTGCCCCTGCTCGTAGCCTACCGAAACACAGGCCGTCGGGCCGTCCCACGGGATATTCGAAATGGACAGGGCTGCCGACGCGCCGATGGCCGCGACCATTGCCGGATCGTTATGCTGATCGGCCGAGAGCACGGTAATAATGACCTGCACCTCGTTGCGCAGTCCCTTGGGGAAGAGCGGGCGAATCTGCCGGTCGGTGATGCGGGCGTTGAGTGTTGCCTGATTGCCGGGTCGGCCCTCGCGGCGCTGGAATGAACCAGGGATCTTGCCGATGGCGTAGTGGCGCTCCTCGTATTCGACGGTCAGCGGCAAAAAGTCGACCGGGGAAGCGTTGTCGGACATATGAGCCGTGACCAGAACCAGCGTGTCGCCGTAGCGCACCGTCACACTGCCCGAAACGAGTTTGGCATACTTGCCCGTCTCGAGAATAAGCTCGCGTCCGCCCAGCACGGTGCTGTAGCGTTTAGCTTCGGGTATTTTCACTGAAACTCCTCAGAGGTGGAATCTTTTGTCACAAAATAGTCCTGCAGTTTGCTCCATAGCTTTAAAGATCAACGGGTGAGGCGACTTTCAGCCCCACCCGTGATTTCATCGTTCATGCGCTGGGTGCGTAGATAACGTGGCACCCGAACGAGCGTTAGCGGCGCAGGCCCAGGCGGGCGATCAGCGCCTTGTACTTCTCGAAATCCTGGGCTTCCAGATATTTCAGGAGGCGCTTGCGGCGACCGACCATGGTCAGGAGTCCCCGGCGACCGTGGTGGTCCTTGCGGTTGGCGCGGAGATGCTCGCTCAGCGAGTTGATGCG
>JBMDWS010000466.1:0-7408 GCA_048594695.1 Truepera sp.
GGACTCACCTATCGCCCTCAATCCAGATGACCCGCTCGCCATGTACCCCCGGATGATGCATCCGCACAGGCATCCTGAGCGGAGAGTCGGGAAAATCGCTCAGGACTTCTTGCTCGACCCGGCCCTCGAGCCCATCCTCCACGACCTTTTTGAGGATGAACCCATCGCCGCGCAAACCATGTTCTATTTCAAGCCACCGGGCGCACGGGGACAGGCTTTACACCAAGACAACTTCTATCTGCGCGTCAAACCGGGCACCTGCCTCGCGGCCTGGCTTGCGCTCGACGTCACTGACGCTGAAAATGGCGGCATGATGGTTGTGCCGGGATCACACCTTCTGGATATCGCCTGTCCGGAAGAGGCCGACCCCACCACCTCTTTTACCAAGGATTATGTCGCCGTACCCGAAGGCATGGAAGCCGTCCACGTGGCGATGAAGCCCGGTGACGTGCTTTTTTTCAACGGCAGCCTCATTCACGGTTCGACGCCAAACGCCACGGAGGCCCGTTTCCGCCGTAGCCTGATCGCGCACTATATTCCGGCCTCCTGCGAGGAAGTCGGGCACTGGTATCGCCCGCTCCTGCGCTTCAACCAGGACCCTGTGAGCAAAGCGTTCACCGATGATGGCGGACCGTGCGGAACGATAGTGGCAGCACCACACTAGCCCCGCGTGGACCCGAGAAGGAGGTTGCGAGAATCATCTGCGACCTCCTTCTCGACATTGTTCGGCAAGCATACCTGGCAAGTAGAAGCAAACTTTACATGGCAAAGAAAGTCGGGCGTAGCGCTTGATATACACAACTTGACGACAAGTACGTCGCGGGCTAGATTCTCTATTAACACTTCAACAGTAGATCTCGAGTCGCTCGGCGGCATTGGGTGGCTTGGGTCTGAGGAGGATTTTGGACTGAGTGCGGGGCCGGACCAAAACATTTCGAGTTACCAAGGAGGACTAGGATGAAAAGGTATGTGCTGCCAATCGTACTAAGTGTATTTTCGTTGGGCACCGCTTTCGCCCAGGATGTTCGTGAGGTCACCTTCTGGACGGGCCACGGCGAACCCGACTTGTCGGCGCTCAAACAGATCGTCGAAAATTTCAACAGCGAGCACCCTGATATCAACGTGAATCTGGTGCAGATTCCTCCCGGCGAAGAGACCGACGTAACGCGCCTGATGACCGCCGTACGCGGGGGCACCGGCCCAGACGTCTACATGCTCGACCGCTTCATCGTCGCGCAGCGCGCCGCCGACGGCCTCCTGCAGGACCTGACCCCCTACATGGGCGGCGAAGACGTGCTCGCCAACTATCTCCCCTTTGCACAGGCTGAGGCCAAACTTGCTGGCGTCCCCTACGCCCTCCCCTTCGATACCGACGCCCGCGCACTCTACTACAACATCGATCTGCTGGAAGAAGCGGGTATCGACGCGAGCGAACTCGATCCCGAGAACGGTCCTATCACGCTGGCCCGCGCTGGCGAAATCGCCGCTCAGGTCGACGAGCAAAATGGTCAAGGCAACTATGACCGTATGGGCTTTATCCCTTGGCACGAGCAGGGCTGGCACTACACCTACGGCTTCGATTTCGGGGGCAGCTTCTACGACGCTGCAGCCTGCCAGGTCACCCCAACCGACCCTAACGTCGTCGCCGCCTTTCAGTACGCCTACGACTACGCTGCCGAAAAAGGTCCGCAACAAGTTCAGGCCTTCCGCCAAGCCTTTACCCGCCCCGACCTGCCACCGCAGCAAAACCCGTTTATCACAGGTCAGCTGGCCATGATCATCACGGGCGACTGGCAGATCGGTAGCATGGCGCGTTATGCCCCCGACGTGAATTACGGCATCACCTACATCCCCGCAGCTGAAGAGGGTGGCGAGTCGGTAACCTGGGCCGGAGGCTGGTCGATGGTCATGCCGCAGGGCGCAAAAGAGCCCGAGGCCGCCTTCGAGTTCATGAAGTACATCGCGGGTGAAGAAGGTCAGCGCGTCTACGTGCAGGAAACCCAGCACATGCCGACCGTCTCGAGCCTGCTGGAAGATGCGTCGCTCTTCGAGGGTCGCCACGCCTTCTTTACCGAACTGCTGAAAAACGCCCAGAGCCGCCCGCCCCTGCCCGTTGGCGCTCTCTACTGGGATGAGCTTTCGGACGCCTGGGAAAAGGTCTACCTCAACCAGGAAGAGCCTCAGGCAGCCCTGGAGCAGGTAGCCGCGCGCGTGCAGCCTCAGCTTCAACCCTTCTGCTCGCAGCTGCAAGCAGAAAACTAATCAGCCGCCCAAACCCATTACGAATCAAGCGTCTACCTGGCTGCCGGAGCACGTCTTCGGCAGCCTGTTTGGAGGTAAGCGATGGACGTGCTCCGTTCTCCCCTCGTGCGCCGCAGACTTCTGCTTGGCCTGCTCTTTATTTCACCCTGGATCGTGGGGTTTTTAGCCTTTACGGTTTACCCCGTCTTTTACACGCTCCGCATCTCTTTTACGCGCTACAGCGGTTTCGGTGAGCCCATGTGGGTCGGTTTTGCCAACTACAAGGCGCTTTGGACCGACACGGTTTTCTGGCAATCCCTGGGCAATACCCTCTACTACACGGCTCTCGCCGTTCCCATCGGGATCGTCGTGGCGATGGCGATGGCGATTGCCATGAACCAACCCCTGCGCGAGGTACCCCTCTACCGTGCGGCGCTCTACCTGCCTTCGGTTCTACCCCTCTTTGCTGTGTCGTTTATCTTTATCGCCCTTCTAGACCCCAACCGGGGCATCGTCAATCAGCTGATGGTGGCGCTGGGTCTTCCCAACATCAACTGGTTCGGCGACCCACGCTACGCCAAACTCGGCCTCGTTCTGCTGGCACAGTTTGGGGCCGGGAATACCGCCCTTGTTTTCTTAGCAGGGCTCAAGGCCATTCCCGTGACGCTCTATGAAGCTGCCGTCCTCGACGGGGCCGGGCCTGTAAGGCGCTTTTTCAGCGTCACGCTCCCACTCATGACGCCGGTCATCCTCTACTCGCTGATCCTGGGGCTCAGTCTGGGACTTCAAGTCTTCGCGCAGGCTTACATCATCACGAGCGGCGGTCCCGCAAACGCCACCAACTTCTACGTTTACTACCTCTATAACCAAGCCTTCCGCTACAGTAGCATGGGCGCAGCCTCGGCGATGGCCTGGGTCCTCTTTATTATTACCCTCGTTCTGGCCTGGCTGATCTTCCGCACCTCCCGGCGCTGGGTCAACTACGAGACGGTGGGCTGATGGCAACGACGCTGTCCAGACCTGTAGAGAAACGTCGGGGCCGTCCTGGGAAGAGCACCCAGAAGTGGATATCCCGTATCATCCTCCTCCTCTTTAGCGCGGCCCTGCTGCTACCGCTCTACTGGATGATCGCGACCGCACTCAAGACGGATCAGGAACTTGCGCTCTTTCCGCCCTCCTTGTGGCCCAAGGATCCTCAGTGGCAGAACTTCCGTGAAGCTGTCAACTACATCCCCTTCTTCCAGTTTTTGCGAAACACCTTGACCGTGACGGTCCTGACGGTAATTGGAGCGGTCATCTCCAACCCGCTTATCGCCTACGGATTTTCACGGATCGAGTGGCCGGGGCGCGACCGTGTGTTCCTGCTGGTCATGGCGACCGTCTTTATTCCCTTTCCAGTTGTCATCATCGCGCTCTTCGACATCTTCGCCAAACTCGGCTGGATCAACACCTTCCTGCCGCTGGTGGTACCGATGTTCTTCGGCTCCGCGTTCTGGATCTTCCTGATGCGACAGTTTTTGATGCAGATCCCGATCGACGTTTCCGACGCGGCCCGCATCGACGGGGCTAACGAGTTTCAGGTTTTTAGCCTGGTCGTCTTGCCCCTGACGCTGCCCGCTATCGGCGTGATCGGCATCTTCGCGGCGCTTCATGCCTGGAACGACTTTATTGGCCCGCTCATCTATTTGCAGGATGAGAGCAAGTACACGCTCGCCATCGGCCTGACCTTTTTCCGCTCGCAGTACGACGTACAGTTCAACCTGCTGATGGCCGCTTCGACGCTTATCGTCTTACCGGTCGTGATTATCTTCCTGCTCTTCCAACGCGCGTTTCTGGAAGGCATCACCCTCGGCAGCGTCAAGTGAGGTAGCCTCGAGCGTCTTCAAGGTGCGGTGGCAAAGCCAGAAAATCGCGTGGCCCGCCGCCGCACCCGTCAGCAGTAAGCTCGCCGGAAGCAGGTAAAAAAGTACGGCAGCAACCAGTAACACACCCAAACAGAGCGCCGTGGTGCCCAATCGGGCGAGTCCAAGCGCCACGGCGGCTCGGATACTGGGCCAGAGGCCGAGGGTGTAGCTCGAGCGCAGCGGAAAGATAAACACGCTGCTTGCCACAAAGATCAGCACGCCCAAAAGCCAGAACCCAAAAGCCAGCGCACGCAGTAGCCCGGGCGCAATCGCGGCGGGCATCAGAACCAGATTAAGAACCAGCAAGCCTAGAACCAGCAGCCAGAGCAGACCCAGCACGAAGTCTCCCGCGAAGTAACGCCGCAGGTGCGCGAAAAACGGGATGTAGAAAGCTTCATCCGGATTTTCCTGCCACGCACGAAAGACCGCGAACATGGCGACCGTCGCCGGGAACAGGGTAACGACCGGTATGCAGCACAAGAGCCACAGCACTCCCAGGAGCAGGTAGGAGCTGACGCGGTTGGCCCACCAGTAGAGCGAACTGTCGAGTATTCTCACCAGGAGAATTATGGCACTTTGGCCTCCTTAGGTGGTACGACACCAGAGCAGCCTCGAGCCCCGACTGCAAGTCCGAGCCTAGCAAGCGCGCCTAGTCCGTGATACCTTCAGGCATGACCATGGACACAAAAACTATTATCGGGATTGCCGTTGTCCTGCTCGCGCTCTACCTCGCTTTTAAGCTCGTCAAGGCGCTCTTGCCCTTTATCTTTATCGGCGCTGTCGCTTACTTCGGCTGGCGCTGGTATCGGCAGCGTTAGGGAGCTTTAGCAAAAGGAAACCCTGACTTTTGGGCAGACAACCTTGTGAGCATGAAAAGGCTCGAGCCTTACCTTGCCGATAGACGCATAGAAGGCCAACCACGCCTGCGTCAGATAGCGCGTTAATCACTGGCTAAACAAGGAGCGCCCTACTGGCTCGAACCATACCGGCTACGGACCGAGGGCCGAAAGCGAAGGCAGCGACCAACGACCCTTTCCACAAATGCAGGGCGGCCCTCGAGGCCCCCTAGGTTCGGAGGACGTTACATTCGGATTTCCCACTACGGCTTTCTTTCAGCATAAGAGCAGTGGAAAAACTCAAGAGCATAAGAGCTCGGAAACGAAATCAATAAAGCAAAATGGAGCGTAGACACGCTCCATTTTGCTTGGCTTTTCTTTGGTGCGCCCGAGAAGATTCGAACTCCTGGCCTTCTGATCCGTAGTCAGACGCTCTATCCAGCTGAGCTACGGGCGCACGGTAATTTTTGTCCCCAGTGCTCTGGGAATGACACCCCCGAAGCATTGGCGGAGAGGGAGGGATTCGAACCCTCGGTCCAGCTTTCGCCAGACGCAGTCTTAGCAGGACTGTGGTTTAAACCACTCACCCACCTCTCCAGGCTGTCAACCGCTAGACGTTGGCGGAGGGTGAGGGATTCGAACCCCCGGTAGAGTTCCCCCTACTGCAGTTTTCAAGACTGCTGCCTTCAACCGCTCGGCCAACCCTCCCCGGACGCGAGCAAAGCGTCCAAGTCAGCACCCATGAGTATACAGAGCCACCGAGGGAAGTGTCAATCTTGCCGGGTGTTTCTGCTCATCCAGAGTACCTGCCGCCAGAGCCCGCGCAGCGCAGCGACCTCGCGCTCGCTCAGTTCGGCCCGGTCGAAGATGCTGCGAAAGAGACTGTCGGCGCTACCCTCGCGCAGCGCGTCCGTGTAGCCGATGGTGTGGAGCACCTCGAGCAGGTGCCCGTACATCCCCTCGAGACGCTCCCTGGACGCGAGGTCCCGGGGCTCCCCTTGATGTCCTTGCCAGAGCCTCGAGGCGACAAACCACTCGTACGCCACGAGCTGCACGGCCTGCGCTAGGTTCAGTGAGGCGTATTCGGCTGTAGGAATCTGGATGTAGCCCTGGCAGTGCCGCAGGTCGTCGTTGCTGAGGCCGTAGTCCTCAGGGCCGAAGAGGATGGCGACGCCCTCGCGGGGCAGCGTCTCGGCGGCCTCCCTAGGCGTGTAGACACGTGCGTCCGAGGCTCTGGGGCGGGCCGTCGTACCCAGCACATAGGTACAGCCTGTCAGCGCCTCTGCGACGCTCTCGCAGATACGGGCGCTGTCGAGGACATCTTCAGCGTGTGAGGCCAGCGCGTAGGCCTGCCGATTCAGGGGGCGCTGCGGCGCGACGAGGTAGAGTTCGGACAGGCCGAAGTTCTTGAGCGCCCGGGCACTCGAGCCGATGTTACCGGGCTCCTTGGGCCGAACCAGAATGGTGCGTAGCGTGGGCACGCCATTCAGCCTACCGCGCACATATGACATGGTGCGACTTCCGGCGCAAAATCCGCGTGCTAGCCTGACCGTATGCTCGGTAAAATCTTTCGCAAGGAACCCGACAACCCCAACGTCCCGGCGGGCCAGAGCGTGACCGACCGCTTTCCGGTCATGACCTACGGCCCGACCCCGCGCATCACTCACGAGGAATTCGAATTGCGTATCTTCGGACTGGCTAAAGTGCAGTCGTTTTCCTGGAACGATCTGCTGGCCCTGCCGCAAACGCGTATGACCAAGGATTTTCACTGCGTCACGCATTGGTCGAAGATGGACGTGAGCTGGAGCGGCGTCCTGGCGACCGAGCTGATGAAGTATCTGGAACCTGAGCCCGAAGCGACGCACATCATGTTTCACTGCTACGGCGGCTACACGACAAACCTCGCCATCGAGGATTTTCTCGCGCCTAACTGCCTGGTCGCACACAAACTCGAGGGCCAGGACATCCCGGTCGAGCATGGCGGCCCGGTGCGCACGGTCATCCCGCACCTCTACGCCTGGAAAAGCGCCAAATGGCTCTCGGGACTCGAGTTTATGAGGGGCGACAAACCCGGCTTTTGGGAACGTAACGGCTACCACATGCGCGGCGACCCCTTCAAAGAAGAGCGTTACGGCTGAGGGCGTACCTTGAAGATCCTCGATCTGGAACTCAAAGCCCGCAACCTCCCGCAGCAACGCGCCTTCTACGCCGACCTGCTGGGTCTGCCCTTGCTCGAGGAGACGTCCACGCAGATCACGCTGCAAGCCGGTGCGACGCGGCTACGCTTCTCCGCTGGGCGCGGGAGCGAAGGCAGCTATCACTTCGCTTTCAACATCGCCGAGAACAAGCTTGCCGAGGCCAAGACGTGGTTAGGGGCACACATGCACCTTCTCGAGCAAGATGGACAGAACAGCTTTAGCGCGCCGT
>JBMDWS010000467.1:0-14655 GCA_048594695.1 Truepera sp.
CTGCGTCGATGGTCAGCAAGATGGCGCCCGTTTTGGGCAGCTGCACCAGCACCGATTGATGTCCTGGCACATGCCCGCTCGTGTCGATCAGCTCGAGCCCCGGCAACAGCTGTGTGTCCCCATCAAGCAGTCGAATACGGGATGCAGGCTGATCCCACTGCGAACGAATCGAGGCGAAGCGTGGATTACTCGCTGCGTCCAGGTGATGCGCGCGCTGAACGACGTAGTGCGCTCTCGTAAACGCCGCGTGCCTTCCGGCGTGGTCGCCGTCGTAGTGGGTCGAGATAACCATGTCGACGTCGTCGGATCGCAAACCGAGGCTTGCCAGCTGCTCGAGCACGTCCTGGGTGTTTTCAAACTCGGAGGCGTCTGCCGGAATCGTTTCGGGTAGGCCACTGTCGATCAGGATGTTTTTGCCGTCACCTGTTTGCACCAGATAACACACGATCGGGATCTGGTATTCCGGCATGATCCCAACTTGCATGAGATATAAACGCTGCGGAGCCTGTGGATCCATGACCATTTCCCCTAAAATGAGATCTGGTTCTATCATAGACGCCAGCAGTTTCGGTGTAGTAACAGGGGGAGTCATGCCTTTTGTTCGCCTAAAGTTCGTGGAAGATGATTCGGCGCTGACGGGTGACGTGTTGAACGCGCTCTACACGGCGGTTGGCTGGAACGAAAGAGGCGCGCGCACATCGGAAAAGACGCAGCAGCTTATCGAAGCCAGCCCCTTTTTCGTGGCGGCCTGGGCTGACGATAGGCTCGTCGGTTTTGGGCGCGTTCTGACCGATATCTATTGGGCGCAGCTTCTCGACGTAATGACGCACCCCGACTTTCGCCGTCAGGGGGTAGCGCGAGAGGTCGCGGCGAGGCTCGTGCGTTACGCCGACGGTGCAGGCTTGCCGCTCATGCTCATCGCGGCGGGGGAAGCCAAGGGCCTATACAAAAGGCTTGGCTTTGTAGAGGCTAAACCCGATACCGACACGCTGATGTACCGATCTTTACCGTGATCCAACCAGGTACCACGAAGGGGTCAACGTGAGGTGGCAGCTACTTGCCTCGGCGCACGGCTCAGAAGACTCTCGAGCGTCGTCTCGACGTCTTCGTCGGAGGCCGTTTGCTCGAGGCGCTCGCGTGCTGGCGTGACCGCACCTTGTTCCCAGCGGGTGGTGCCGTCCTCGGCAATGACGATATGTTCATCGGTGATCGTTCGCCAGAAGGTGTTGCCCTGCGCGGCGAAGAGAACGGCAACGAGGTCCCAGGACTGACGCTCGCCGTCCTCGTTGACGCCGGGATAGAGACGATAGGCTTCTGCCACCGGGTTTGCTGAGGACTGTGCACGCAAGCTGTGGCCCGTAAAAATAGCGTCGCCGAGTTCCGTTCCAACGAAAACGATATTGGTCGGCCAGTGCTCGAGCATCCATCTCGAGGTGCCGCCTTCCTGATAGGGACCGTCGCCGAGGTTGAAGTCTGGCGATTCTCCGCTCACGCTGCTGCCCATATAGACGAGGCGTTCGACTTTTTTTTCGACCAGCGCGGCGCCATCCAGCGGGCTGTGGGCGTCACCTGGTGAGGCAAGCAGATTCGCCAGATTGAGTGAAAAGCCCAGTGCCACAAGCGTGACGCTGTTATCGGCGGCAGCAGACAGGGCTTGGCGGTAGACCTGAACGGCTCCCGGAACCTGGGTTTTGTCTTTTACGTCGCTCGGGTAGCCACGAACCAGTGGGTTTAAAAAGTCGCCTTTGGTTTCGAACCAGTAGCCCTGCGCGTCGCTCCACCGGCTGCCCTGCATGGCGCCCAGAGGTAAGTCGGGGCGACCGAAATAGGTGTTGATCACGTCGATTGTCGGTGCGCTCTGAGGATCTCCGACGACGCTGACCGTTGCCAGCAGGTGTACCTGGTTTTGGTCGTTCAAGCTGTGTGCAACAGCGAGGGCGCCAACGTCATCGACGTCATATCCGAGGTCCGTATCGATGATGAGAGAGACCTGACGCGTCGGTGCCGGAGGGAGTGGGGACGCAGAAGGAGGCGGCGAGTTCTGGGTGCATCCGACCAGCGACAGGGTGGCGGATACGACCCAGAGAGGGGCCAAGGGTTTGGAAAAAGGCATGAACCCACTGTAGTGGGCGAGGTCACGTCCGGTCAGGCCATTTGTCCCCGAGCTAAAAATAATCCGAACCGGGGATAAAGGGAACGCGGCCCCGGCTGAGGGCGGCGATGGCCCCAAGTGTCCGTGCGTCACCCTCGGCCCGACCCGCCTTAAGGGCAGCGGCAGGGGAGAGTGCCCCCGTCACGAGTTGGGCAAGCGTGATCACCGTAAGCGTCGCGTCCGGGTCATCGCCGCTTCGTTCGACAACGGTGCCGCTCGAGCCGAGCGTGAGCTTGAACGTTCCGTCGTTCCAGTCGCAGAATGTGTCCAGAACGCGCACGGTCACCGCTTCTTCACGCGTGCTCGTGAGCGGTGTCAGGGCAGCGGTTATATCCGCGATACGGGCCTGCAGGGGCACATCCTCCTCGCGCTGGCGGAGGTCGAAGGCTAGAGGCTCATCGCTCGGCAGGTGCAGGCGGATATGCGTGACCTGTCCATGGAACGAGCCGATAAAGCGAAAGAGAGCGTCGCGTCCGGCGGGTGAACTGAACGCGTAATCGTGAAGGGTGAGTGTCTGGCTCCGACCTGTATGCTCGAGCTCGAATACAGCGTAGGCGTCCTCGAGCACGTAGCAGATCTTGCCTTTCAGGATACGTGCCCAGGTCGTTCTGCTGCCTTTTTCTCGGCAGAGCGCGAGCGAATAACCTTTTGCCCAGCTGTCGTAGATCGGCCCCAGTACACGTTCCGGGTCTTCGCTGAGCAGGGCAGCGTCCGGGGATGGACCTTGAAAGAGTTCTTCGGCAGAACAGACCGTTTCCGTGCCCGTAGGCACCGACGCGAAGCCGTAACGGGCATAAAAGCGCGGGTCGAAGGGGTAGGCGAGCATCCAGCCTGTACCTTTATCCCTTAGATCGCCGAGCAGTGCGTGGAGTAACGCTCGCACATAGCCGCGCCGACGCGTTTCCGGGGCGCTCAGGACGCTGGCAAGGCCGCCCACGGGGACGCGTTTGCCCGCCAGATACATCTCGAAATCGTGAACGACGGCGGCGCTCGTCAGGGTCGGACCGTCGAAGTGACCCCAGGTGTGGGGTAAACGTGCGACGTGGTGCGCGCGCATGACAGAATCGTCTAGGTCGGAGTGGTCCAGAAAGCTCAGCTGGCGCAGATCGACGAGGCGCGGGAGGTCGCTTTCCGTGAGAAGCCGAATGCTCACGGTGCGTCGCCGAAGGGCAGATACATAGGCCTCTCGACGCTCGTTCGCAGCACCATCGTGGTTTCGGTGCGCTCGACACCCTCGAGCACCCAGAGGCGATCTAAAAAGGCGTCGAGTTCTTCAGGCGTGGTGACGCGCACCTTGGCGATGTACCCGTAAGGTCCGGCAACCGCGTGCAGCTCCTCGATCTCGGGCAGGGCGCGGAGGTTTTCGACCAAGTTGGCGTTCGGGTTGCGCGGCTGAGGGGCGATCGAGACGAAGGCGCATATGCCCAGTCCCAGGGCTTCGGGATTGAACGCGGCGCGGTAGCCGCCGATCACGCCTGCCTGCTCGAGTTTGCGGATGCGCTCGCCCACCGCGGGGGCCGAGAGGCCCACTTCCTTGGCGATCAGCGCGTGCGAGGCGCGTCCCTGTTCGCGCAGGATAGTTAAAATCTGCCGATCTACGGTGTCGAAGGTCACGCACATAGTTTATCAGGCCGCTTGGGTCTTTTTCCTGTCGCCTTCAGGATCTGCGAGTGTCGCGGGCTCGCTGCCGGACGCTGGCGAAGGGATCGCCAGCAGGACCTGATTGCGCCCGCTGTGTTTGGCCCGGTAGAGCGCCTCATCGGCCCGTTTGATGAGTTCAGGCGCACGATTGGCACTGTCCGGATAGAGTGCGACGCCAAGCGAGATCGTGATTTGCCCGAGGCGTTTGCCCATGTACTCGAGGTTCAGGGCCATCACCGCTTTACGCAGCGTCTCGGCGCGTTCGAGAACCTGAGGCAAGCCTAGTCCCGGCTGCACCAGTAAAAACTCCTCGCCCCCATACCGACACGCCACGTCGCCTGCCCGGATATGCTGTTTGATCAGCGTGCTCAGGCTTTGCAGCACCATGTCCCCGGCGTCGTGTCCAAAGGTATCGTTGTAGCGTTTGAAGTGGTCTACGTCGAGCATCAGCAGGCTGATAGGCTCTTGCTGCCGCGCGGCCCGGTGCAGTTCGAGGTCGAGCGTCTCCTCGAGATGCCGCCGGTTGAACAGGCCTGTGAGCGGGTCGCGTAGCGACTGATGGCGGAGTGTTTCGCGCAGCGCCAGGTTCGAAACGGCGAGTGCGAGCTGTTCGGCGATCGTCCCGGCGAGCTGTTTGATGACCTCCGGGATCGCTTCGTTCGACTGCGTGTAGAGGTAAAAGACTCCCAAAACCTCGTTTTGACTATGGAGCGGAATGCAGAGGCTCTCGAAAGGAATCGGAGTTGGCGCGTGCGCGCAGGCGAACCCGGTGCCGTTTTGCCCTCGGCGACTTTCATGCGTTTGCCCCTGACGAATGGCCCAGCACGCGTCGGGTGCGTGGATCTCTTCGGTGTCGGGAACACTGCCCCAGCTCGAGTGCCGCTCCAGGATGTTGCGAGACGCGCTGATCAGGTAGAGAGCGCCGCTATAGTCCGGAAAAAGTTCGGCGGTGTAGTGCCTGGTGATGCTGTAGAGTTCGTCGCTCGAGCTGCAGGTCTGCAGGAGTTTTCCCATCTGCCCGAAAAGCTTGGCCTGCCGTTCGCGCAGGCTGAGGTCGGCTGCCATCTTGTTGAAGTTCTGGGCAAGCTGCCCGAGTTCGTCGCTTTTGGCGATGTACAGGCGCTTGTCGAACTCGCCGTTACTCACGTCCTGCGTAACACGGGTCAGCCGCCAAACCGAGCGGTTGAGCGAGCGCTGCGACATGACGACGGCTAGCAGCCCGAAGATGGCCGAGGCGATAGGTCCAGCGAATGACACGATCTGGGCCTGCCATGTACTGGCCTCGCTCGAGTTCAGGTTGGCCTGAAGGCTGGCGTCGGCGCGGCGCTGGAGGGTGTCGGCGTAGGTGCGAATCTTGTCGATGCGGAGTTTGCCGCTTCCCCGTTGCAGGAGACCGGTCAGCCTTGCGTCTTCGCGCCTGACGCTCCGAGTAAAGCTTCGCAGGTGCATGGTCAACGTGTCGGCTTCGGCGTTTGGCCCAGGGGGTTTGTTGGGTGCCAGCAGCCTTCTAGCGTAGGCTTTATAACGTTCGTCAAGCTCGCGTACGTGAGCAGCTCGAGCGTCGTACAGGGGCAACGTGGTCATCTGCTCGAGAGCGTCTCTGGTTTCGCCCGCATACGCGCCCCACGCCACTAGCGCTTCTGGACTGGCGGTCTGCCTATACTGTGCCTCGGCCCGACGCGTCTCTAGAAAGCTGCTGTAGGCCGTTTCCGCGCTGGAAAGCAGGGTCGGGGGCACGTCGCGCCGCAACCCGATAGCGACTTCGGCAACCTCGCTGCGCCACTCTTCAAGCGTCTTTTCGATCTCACCCAGAGCGCTTTGACTTGCCTCGTCGCCTAACAGCTGGCGCAGCACCGCGAGTTCGCTATCGATGTGGATATTGGCGCTGTAGTAGGGCTCGAGAAACGCGTCGCTTCCGGTGATGACGTAGCCACGCATCCCGGTTTCGGCGTCGAGAACGGTTTTCATCAGGCGATTGATCGAGCTGATCCGTTCGTAGGATGTCGCCACCTCCTGCAGCGTGGTACTGCTAGCCGTAATGACGCGAAAGATGATGAATGACGCCAGAACGCTGACGACAACGGGAACGACAAAACTCAGAAAGACCCGCTGGACGGTGGCGCGGTTTACACCCATGCAGAATCCCAACCGGCGCAAGCCTGAAGTGGGACACGTGCGCGGGTGGGGCTGATCATGGCAGCTTTACCCTATTAAGCTCGAGAAGAAGCGTCGCTGAAAGAATTCACAGGTGCTTTTGTGGGGCTAACAGGCCTTACGACATCTCAAACGAGTCCAGCGCTACTAGACCCTTGTGCGCCATTCAGATTTTCTTGGGCGAATCTCACGAGAAATCGGGGCCAAATGGCCCCGATCCCTAAGAAGACAGATGCTTTTAGGGCAAGCGTTGCCAGTTAAGAGACATTGGCTTGCCGACGCCCTTGAAGAGCTGCCCAAGAGGAGCATTTTCTGAGCCTTGATAAACCTGCAAGGTGATGTTTACATTGGTCGCGGGTGGGGTGATGTTTGGGACGCCGCCCAGATAGTCGCCCGTGTCAACCGCGCTATTTCCATTGGTGTCAATGGCAGCAACGATGGTGTAGGAAGTTTCGGACAGACCCGTCAGGGTATAGGCACCTGTGCTATCGGCAGTCGTTATGACTCTTCCCTCGCAGGTAGATGGGTTAGACGAGAGACATGCTGCAACCAATGCACCATTCACCGAAACGCCGGTGGGCGCAGTAACTGTTCCACTCACTGTGCCGCTCGGTATGGTGGGGTCAGTGGCGTCTGTTGGGTCAGTGGAATCTGTGGGATCGCTGCCAAGCGGCTCGAGCGTGAGTGTTAGCCCTGTAGCTGGAGCAGTCACGTTTTCAGCAACGGCTTGATATTCGACAGTTTGTGTATCGCCATCGGAATCTGCCTGAGCGACGACAACATAGGACGCGGACTCTAATCCCGCTATAGAAAAGGCACCTGTGGATTGAATCGTACCCGTTACAAAGGGAGTGCTGCAGGAACCATTAGAAATGTTGCTGGTCAAGCAAGCTCCTACAACCACGGTAAGAGACGTAACGCCAGAAGGTGGGATGATCGTGCCCGAAATCGTAGTCGTTGAAGGTGATGAAGGATCAAGGGTAATCGTTGGGTCGCTTGGATCGGTTGTGACGGTTGGATCACTGGGATCGGTTGTCGATGTTGGGTCGGTGGGATCTGTCGTCGTGGTGGGATCGGACGGGTCGGTCGTAAGAGGTGTCCCGTCTCCTCCGCACGCAGCGAGGGCCAGAACCAGAAAACTGCCAAGCAAGACTCGTGAAAATTTCATGTATCACTCCTGACTTGATTCCCATGCAAGCTTCATGACTTCATGTAAGTTTAACAGGTTTTTCTGCACGACGAATGACTCTTGGGGCAGTGTCCGCGCTAAGCTGAGAGCCATGGACGTGCAGATTTTCGGGACGCAGAAGTCTCAGGACACCAAAAAAGCGTTGCGCTTTTTCAAAGAGCGAGGCGTCAAGCCGCAGTTCGTAGACCTCGCGGCGGGTAAGACGGCACCAGGCGAACTCGGGCGCTTCGTGCAGAAAGTCGGCCTGACCGGACTATTAGACACGAGTAGCCGGGCCTACGAGGACGCGGGCCTCGAGTTTCTCCGGCTGAGCGACACACAGCTTTTGGAGCGGATGCTCAAGATGCCCGCGCTTCTCCGGCAGCCCCTCCTGCGGAGCGGCAAGGTGCTTGCTGTCGGCTGGGACGAAACCCTCTGGAAAGACCTCTACGCCGCCTCGAGGCGCGAAAACGCGTGAGGCGCGGGGTGGCTGTCGTGGTAGCTTAAAATCGTGCAGGTTCTTTTTATCGGCGACGTTTTTGGCACACCCGGCTTCAGCGTCACACGGGACTTTCTCGCAGCCGTGCGAGACGACTACGACTTCATCATCGTCAACGGCGAGAACGTCGCGGGTGGGTTCGGCATCACCCGCAAGCATTTCGAGCGGTTTCTGGAGGCAGGGGCCGACGTGGTGACGCTCGGCAATCATACCTGGGACGGCAAGGAAGCCTACGCGCTCCTAGAGGAGAGCCTGCGGCTCATTCGCCCACTCAACTACCCGTCCGCCGCGCCGGGCCTCGGCTACACGACGCTGACGGCCCGCACGGGCGAGCGCGTCACAGTTGTTCAGGCGATGGGCCGCGTCTTTTTGCCTGCCCTCGACTGCCCCTTCAGGGCGCTCGACGACGTGCTCGAGACGCTGCCTCAAGACGTTCCCGTGATCGTGGACTTTCACGCCGAGGCGACCTCG
This sequence comes from Truepera sp., assembly GCA_048594695.1. GTDB lineage: Bacteria > Deinococcota > Deinococci > Deinococcales > Trueperaceae > Truepera. The sequence continues at coordinate 8,086 of JBMDWS010000467.1, forward strand.
GAAAAAAAGGCGATGGGAGAATATCTCGCCGGGCGGGTGGCGGCGGTTATCGGGACGCATACCCACGTCCAGACCGCCGACGAAATCGTCAAGCGCGGAACGGCCTACATCACGGACGTGGGCATGAGCGGCGTGCAGGATTCAGCGATCGGGATGCGCTTCGACGAGGTGATCTACCGCTTTACGACCGGTCTGCCGCGGCGCTATAAGCCCGCCGACGCCGCCGGGACGGTCTGCGCGGTGGCGCTCACGCTTGCAGGCCCTCAGGCCACGGCGATCGCGCGTGTGCAGTGGCCTGGACGAACGGAGACGGACGACCCACTTACGGTTTAGACTTGGCGTGGCTGCGCGTGCAGCAGGGCGGGTTTTAAGGTGGCTCGCGTTTATGGTTTGATGCCCCTGGCGTTGGTGGTTTGACGCTGTACGCCTAGCGCTGTACACCTAGTGCTGTAAACCTAGGGACACTCGAGAGTTGAGGACGGTCTTGATTCCAAACGTGTGGAACGACGATGAGTAGACGCGCAGCGGTGCAGGTCAGCGGTGAAGACGCCTTTCACGCCCTCAGGGCCGATGTGGACTTTCTGGGGCGCTCGCTTGGCGACATTTTGCATAAGCTCGAGGGTCAGGCGTTTTTCGAGCTTGTCGAGCGGGTGCGTGGCCTGACCAAAGCGATTCGCGCCGAGCCCGAAGCGAGCGCGCCGCGCCAGGAACTTGGCGAGCTGCTCTCGAGCCTTGAAACGAGCGAGGCCGAGCGGCTGCTGCGCGCCTTTACCGTCTACTTCCAGCTCATCAACCTCGCCGAAGAGATCCACCGTGTCCGGGTCAACCGCCTGCGCGAGGCCGAAGCGACCGCCGACGCGCCCCGCAACGAGTCCGTGGCAGCAGCCATCAAGGCCCTCAAGGACGACGGCTGGGATTTGGAGGACGTGCGAGCCTTTATCGGTGAGCTGGATCTGCGCCCGACCCTGACAGCGCACCCGACCGAAGTCAAGCGTTACACCGTGCGGCTCAAGCTCGAGCGGGTGGCCTCGCGGCTGCGCGTGCGCGCGGAGCAGGATCTCTCGCCCCAGAACCAGGCGCGGCTCGAGCGTGAAATCCTCGCGGAGATCGCCTCCTTGTGGCGCACCCGCGAACTTTTCAGTGAAAAGCCGAGCGTCTCGGACGAGGTCAACGCCGCACTCTACTATTTCCAGCGTTCGCTGCTCGAGGCTGTGCCGCGTCTCATGGACGATATTGAGGGGGCGCTCTGCCGCTACTACAACACCGACTCGGAGGAGCCGCTGCCGCCCCTCGTGCGTTTTCGCTCGTGGATCGGGGGCGACCGCGACGGCAACCCTTTCGTATCGCCCGACATCACCCAAAATGCCTACTTGATCCAGGCCGAAGTGGCTCTGACCCAGTACTTGGCCGACATGGACCTGATGGTGCAGCGCCTCTCGCAATGGGGCGGGAGAACGCGCCTGAGCCCGGCGCTCGAGGAAGAACTCGCCAACCTCGCGCCCGAGGACGCACCGCGCCGCTTCGCGGGCGAACCCTACCGCCGCAAGATCGTGCTGCTACACCGCGAACTGAGCGCGGCGCACGCGGCGCTCGGCACGGGCGATCTCGGCGACGCGCAGCAGCAGGCGTCGCGGCACTATCAGGACGGCCTCGAGGCGATCGAGACGAGTCTGCGCCACGGGGGCGAGGAACTTATCGCCGAGGCCTTCGTGCGGCCCCCGCGCTACCGGGCGGCGGCCTTCGGCTTCTACCTCGCCGCGCTCGACCTGCGGGAACACTCGGCGCTTCACGAAGGGTCCGTGGCTGATCTGCTCCGGTTCGCGGGCGTCTGCGACACGTACGCTGAGCTGGACGAAGAGGCGCGGATCGCGCTGCTCGATGAGGAGCTTGGATCCCGTCGCCCGCTCGCGCCGCAAGACGCCGAGCTGGAGGAAGAAACGCAGCGGGCGCTCGGCTTCCTGCGCGTTTTTCGTCGTCTGCAGCGCCGCTACGGCCTCGAGGCTACTGGTTCGTACGTCATCTCTATGACCAACGGGGTTTCGGACATCCTGGAGCCGCTCATTCTCGCCAAGCAGGCGGGCGTGTCGGAGATCGACGTCGCGCCTCTCTTTGAAACCGTGAGTGACCTCGAGGCAGCCCCTGACATTCTGAGGCGGCTCTTTAGCCTGCCGAGCTACCGTAAGCACGTAGCGCGGCGTGGTTTGCAGGAAGTGATGATCGGCTACAGCGATTCGAATAAGGACGCGGGCTTTCTGGCGGCGAACTGGGCGCTCTACGAGGCGCAGGAGCGGATTGCCGAGGTCTGCCGTGAGGCAGGAATCCCGCTCCGCCTCTTTCACGGGCGCGGCACGAGCATCGGTCGGGGCGGTGGGCCAGCCGGGAGAGCCATCATGGCGCAGCCCCCAGGCTCGGTCGGTGGCAGGATGCGCCTGACCGAGCAGGGCGAGGCGCTCTCCGAGCGCTATACCGACCCCGACCTCGCGCACCGGCACTTGGAGCAGCTCACGCACGCCTTTATGCTCGCCTCGGCCCGCGACCGTAAGGGCGATCTGCCCGACCTTCCCGCCGCCTACCGGGACGCCCTGACGCGTGCGGCGGGCGTCGCCAAGAATTGTTACCGCGGCCTGCTCGAGACTCCAGGTTTTCTGGACTTCTATCACACCCTGACGCCCATCGACGAGATCAGCCGCCTGCAGATCGGCTCGCGCCCGGCGCGGCGTAAAGGCGAGCGGGCGCTCTCGAACCTGCGGGCGATTCCGTGGGTCTTCTCGTGGACCCAGACCCGCGCCAACGTGCCTGGCTGGTTTGGTCTGGGCACGGGTCTGGCCGAGGTCGAGCTAGCGTTGCTGCAGGAAATGTACGCGTCATGGCCCTTTTTCCGGACAATCATCGACTTCGCTCAGGTGAGTCTCGCTAAGGCCGATATGGACATCTTCCGGGCCTATATGGACCTCGTGCCCGAGGCTCATCAGGGTGGCTTCTGGGCGACGATTACAGGGGAGTATGCGCGCGCGGTGGCCCGGGTCGAGGCGATCACCGGGCGCGAACTGCTCTCAGGCGACCCGACCCTGCAGCGCTCGATCGACCTGCGTAATCCCTACGTCGACCCCATCTCTTACCTGCAAGTCGAGCTGCTGGCACGACTTCGCGCATTGCCGCAGGAGACGACCGACGAAGTGCGAGAGCGCGAACGGGGGCGGCTCGAGGAGGCGGTCATGGTGAGCCTGCTGGGTATTGCCACGGGGCTTCGGAGTACGGGCTGAGGTCTCTAGGTATGGAGCGGGTGAGCGCGCGTGCTGTAAAGGCGGCGCAGCCTACAGCGGTCGCGGTAAACTGCTCTGCTGCGGAGGCTTAGGCCCGGTGATTGTTGCCCCGGACGTCTGAGCGCATCCGCTTCTCACGCTGCACAGGCGCAAAGCCCTTAGGATAGCGAGGATTATGGACCTTCTGATTAGTGGTGGCCCCGTTTTACTGGTCATCGTGCTCCTTTCGCTCTACGCCCTCTACCTCTTTTTCACGCGCCTTTTCAAGCTGAACCGCGAGCGCCCGGACGCTGACCGTCTCATGGCTCGCGTCAACACGGCTGTGCTCAACCGCAACCTCGAGATGGCTATGATCGCCTGTGACCATCACGGTGGCCCTGTCGCACGCGTTCTCAAGGCGGCTCTTGCGCGCATCCCCTACGGCCGCCCGGCGGTCGAGGCGGCCTTTCAGGACGCTTATCTCGGTGAGGAGCAGAACCTCACGAAAGGGCTGCGTCCGCTTGCTACCATCGCGCAGGTCGCCACGCTTTTAGGGCTTCTCGGAACGGTGATCGGGATGATCCGCGAGTTTGACAGCATCTCGGTGCAGGGCCTCGGGAATTCCGAGGTGCTCGCGGGCGGGATCGGGCAGGCGCTCATCAATACGGCGGCGGGTCTAACCGTGGCGATCCCGGCGATCCTGGGGCATTCGTATCTGGCGGGGCGGGCCGAGGAAGTTCTGCTCGAGCTCGAGCGTCGCCGTGAAGAACTGATGGGTAACGTGGCGCAGGCCGTGTCGCTGCGTGGTCGTGAAGCGGCCCGCACGACGCCGGAAGGTCAATCCCGCCGTGCCGACCCTGAGGCGGCTGCGGTGGATCTCCAGGCTGAGACCTTCGGCCCGGGTAGCGGGTTGTGAGGCGGACGCGCCGGAGCCGGTCGCTCGGGACCGTGGGGCCTATTCTCGATCTCGCGCCGATGGTGGACGTGGTCTTTACGCTGGTCATCTTTTTCATGGTTTCGACGACGTTTTTATCGCTCGAGTCTGGTTTACCTGTGGACCTGCCCCAAGCCCAGAACAACGTGGCGCAGGCTTCGGATTTGCCCGCAGTGTCGATCACGGGTGCGGGCCGCATCTATTTCGCCGGCGCCGAAGTGACCGAGGACACGCTGGTGGCGGCGCTCGAGCCCGTTCTCGCCGCGCGCACGGACAAGACCGTGGTTATGCGAGCCGATCAGAGCATCGCGTACGGTTTACCGGTGCGGGTCATGGATCTGATCCGGCAGGCAGGGGCCGAGCGCGTCGCGATCGCGACCGGAGGCAACTAGTTGGCGCAGGGCAGACCCGGGCGACCACACGTCGTGGTTCGTCCCCAAAACACGCCACGGCGTGCCCGCTTTCTCGGCGATCCCGACCGTCGCCGGGCGCTGCTGCTTTCGGTGCTTATCCACGCCGGGGTTCTGCTTGCGGTCGCTGTCGGGACGGTCGTGCCGCCCCGCGAGAACGATCCGCCCGAGCGGGTCATTGTACTCGAGTTGACACCGCCCGAGGGTGGCGCGGGCCAGCGTGACGCTGCGGCAGCCGAGCTACCTGCCCCGCAGCGCGCCGAGTCGGAGGCTGCCGGAAACGCCGCGAACGAGATCGCCGGGCTTCCGAACGCGTCCGCCGCCGAAACGCGCGCTCAGACTCCAGCGCAGGATGAACCCTCAGCCGGTGGCCCCACGTCTGAGGCCAACGACGCGCCAGAACAAAGTGCGGCGGCACAGACTCCACAACCACCTAGCGAGAGCCCACCTGAGGCTCGTGAACCAAGCCCTGAAGCGAGCGCGCAATCTCTGCCGCAACAAGCACCCAGTACGACCCTGCCCGAAGTCGAAGCGCCAGTCGTTGCGCCGCAACCCGCACAGGAATCGATCGCGCTGCCTACCCCCGCCGCTGAGGCCGAGGTAACGCCCTCGAGGAACGTCGCCGTGCAACCCCAGGCCGAAGTCGCGCCGAGCGAGGTGCTACCCACGCCGGACGCGACTGCCAGCGTGGTCACCGAGCCCATCGTTATTCCGCAAGCTGAAGCACAGGTCGCTGCGGGCAGTCCGGTTCCACGTCCACAGGCCAGTGCGTCGGTCGTGACGCGCGACATTCCGGAGCCTCAGGTGGGCGCGAGCGTGGTGCAGGGCGAGTCTATTCCGCAACCTTCGGTGAGCGGCAGCGCCGCCCCTGCTACACCTGTGCCGCAGCCTCAGGCAGAAGCGGCAGTCACGCCGGGCCGCTCGCTGTTGATCGTGCCGCAGGCTGCCGTGCGTGAGGGTGTGCCCGTCGTGACGCCAGATGCGAGCGCCACGGTCACGCTCCCCGAGACTGTGGCCCAGTCTCCCTCCGGTAGCGGTGCAGGTGGCCCCGACGCCGCAGGTGGCGCGGACGTTGCCGGAACACAAAACGCCGAGGCTGCTGACGCCGGGGACGGTGCGACAAGTGGTCAGGCTGCAACAGCCCCCGCTGACGCGACGGGCGAGGGCGCAGCCGCAGACGACAGCGGCGCGGCGGCAACCGGCGTCGCCAACGTGCAGAGCTATGAAGTGACGCGCGATCAACCCCTCGATGTGCTTATCGACAATGCCGACGCGGCCTACCCGCAGCAAGGTCTGGTCGAAGCCTCGAGCGTCTTCGAGATGCCCGTCGAAGGCGGCCTGACGCGGCTCATGGCGGTCTATACCGAAAGTGAACCCGTCCAGGTCGGGCCGATTCGCAGCGCCCGCGATTACTTCCTCGAGGCGGCTCTGCAGATGAACGGTACGCTCGTCCATGTGGGTGGTGCCCCGAGCACTGTCAGCCGCATCGCTTCGCAGAGGCTTGCCACTGTTGACGCCCTGCAGGACGGCTCGCTATTTGCGCAGGCTCCAGACCGGCTCGCGCCGCACAGAACCTTTTCGACGGGCGAGGCGCTGCGAGGTGCCGTCGGTCGGCTGTCTACACTGGTCAGCGGGACGCTCTACGCGCCCCCGAGCGACGCACCGAACGCAAACAGCGTGACGGTCGGTTACTCGGGCGTCTACTCGAGCGGCTTTCGCTATCTGAGCGACCTCGATGAGTACCGCTGGGTGCGCAGCGGTGCGGATGCGACCGACACGGCGGGCACGGCAATCACCGCCGACGCCGTAGTGGTGGCTCAGGTCACGGCGCTGCCCTATCCAAACGATCCTGAGGGGCGCCTCTACCTGCCCTACTCCGGCGGCCCCGCGACGCTCTACCTGCGAGGTAAGGCCGTGGCCGGAAGCTGGACGCCCGAGGGTGGATTTTCATTTGCGACCGAAGCGGGTGCGCCTGTCGACCTGC
>JBMDWS010000468.1:0-6099 GCA_048594695.1 Truepera sp.
ATGAAACTCAGGATGGCTCCATCAGGTGAGTTCCATTTGCTGCTATAGAGGTGCGGTGCTTGGTTGTTTTCCGAGACTTTTTTGTACTCGAGAGCCTCTAGCCTACGCTCGAAATGTTGGGATACGGCCTCACTCCCTACCCCTTTGCTCGCGAAGCAGGTTGCCTCAGGCGAAGCTTCGGCAATGGTCTTGACTGCTTGCCCCAGTTGTCCCCACTCCGCAACATAGGCAATACAACTGTCGATGTTGTATTCCATTGTCTGTGGCGGAAGCTCGAGGCGGGAGTCGAAAGTAAACGACGCAGCCTGCGCGGTAGCAAGCAAACTTAGCATGAGCACAAAAAGAGGGCGCATGAACGACGTTACATCGGGTGATTTAGCAAGTCTGTAAAAAATTCTCTGCGCTTCATTACTGCCGCGCTTGCGCCTCCCGCAAAAAGTATCTGTAGGCGGCGTTGTCCGGCTCGAGTGTGCTCGCTTTCGCATAAGCGGCCTCTGCCCGGACGAACCACCCCGCCTCGAAGTTGACGCGCCCCATGTATCCCCAGGCGGCAGCGTAATCGGGATTGAGGGTGGTGGCCTGAACGAAGTGCTGGCGTGCGGCTTCCTTTTTGCCTGCCTCGAACGCCGTCACGCCGTCGTAAAAGGCTCGAGCCGCGTCCATTCCGTATCTGACTCCGGCCTGAGCGAGCGAGATAAACGAGTCGATACTCGCGTCGGTGGGCATGAGCCCCTTGACCCGCTGCCAGTAGGGGAGGGCGGCCTTTGGCTTGTCCTGCTCGAGAAGGATGCGCCCGCTCCAGCGCTGGGCGCGGGCGTTGCCGGGCACCTGTCGGGCGACGGTCTGGTACGCCTCGAGCGCCCCTTCCGCGTTGCCGCTCGAGTAGCGGGCGTAGCCGAGGGCGTTGCCGGTCCGGGCAAACTGGCCTGCGGCGTTGCTGTCTAGCGTGCCGCCCGCCTCCAGATACGCCTGCCACGTCTGAAAGGCGGGTCCGTAAAAGTTCGTGACGCCGTAGAGCTCGGCGAGAAAGCGCTGCGCTTCGGGGTTGTCGGGGGCAAGCGTGGTGGCTCTTTTGCCGAGCGTTATGGCCTGCCGGAAGAGGGGCTGGTCCGGGTGATAGAACCCATAGGCCTCCAGCGCCTCCCTGGCGACGCTCCGCGCCTCATCTAGGGCAGCCTGGGCTTTGGGTGGGAGCGGGCTCGAGAGCGAGGTGATCTGCGCCGAGACGGGCAGAACGAGGGCGAGAAGGCTCAGCAGGATAAGTAGACGTTTAGACATGAGATTCCTTTCGCGTGGGTTGTCTTACACCTCTTTTGGGATGTAGTGAGCGCGGTACCACGAACAAAAAGACTCGAGAGCGCGGGCGCGGTGGCTGACCCGGGCCTTGGCCTCCGGCGGTGCCGTCCCGAAGCTCTCTTTTAGGTCGGTGGCGTAGAACACCGGGTCGTAGCCGAAGCCGTTGTCGCCATCGGGCGCGTTCAGGATGCGCCCGTCGCAGCGGCCCTCGAAGGTTTGTGCTTCACCGTCGGGGGCCGCGAACCCGAGAACGCTGACGAACTGCGCCCCTCGTTCACTTTCCGGAACGTCCTTGAGGCGTCCGAGCAGGTACTCGGTGCGTTCGCTGTCGCTATCAAGGTTGCCAAAGCGGGCCGAATAGAGGCCCGGTGCGCCGCCTAGAGCGTGAACCTCGAGCCCCGAATCGTCCCCGAGGCTTGCCAGCCCGGTCGCCTGCATCACGAACGAGGCCTTGGTGAGCGCGTTGGCGGCGTAGGAGCCGCCGGTTTCTTCGGGAAACTCATGGACGCCCAGTTCACTCGCCGAAACGACCTCGAGCCCCGGTAACTTGGCGAGGGCCGCCTTGAACTCACGCACTTTGCCCGCGTTGGCTGTGGCGATGACGAGCCGGACAGCGCTCACAGGCTCCCCCGGACGCGGGCCAGAACGTCTTGAACTGCGCCTAAGCCCTGCGCCACGAGTTGCACATAGAGTTCGGCAGGGATCGGCTTGCCCTCCGCGCCGCCCTGCACCTCGATGATCTCGCCCGAGGTCGTGGCGACAACGTTGAGGTCGAGATCGGCTTCGCTGTCCTCGCTGAACTCGAGGTCGATGAGGGTCTGGTCGCCCACGCGCCCGACGCTGACGGCGGCGAGTTCGACGGTCAGGGGCCACTCGCTCAGCGTGCCCGACTTGATGAGCCGGTCGGCGGCGTGGTGGAGGGCGGCGTAGCCCGCCAGGATGCCCGCGCAGCGCGTGCCCCCGTCGGCTTGCAGCACGTCGATGTCCAGAAGCAGCGTTTTGCCCGGGAAGAGCGCGAGGTCGACAGCGCCGCGTAAGGACCGACCGATAAGGCGCTGGATCTCGAGCGTTCGGCCGCCCGCGTAAAGCCGCTCGCGCTGCATCCGTTCGGGCGTGCTGCGAGGCAGCATGGCGTATTCGGCAGTCAGCCAGCCCTCGCGCGCCTTCTTGTTGCGCAGGTGTGGCGGCAGCTTGTTTTCGAGGGTGAGGGTGGCGAGCACCTGGGTTTTTCCCCAGTGTACGAGCGCCGAGCCCTCGGCGAAGGCGTTGACGCCTGTGGTGAGGGTAATGGGGCGAAGCTCGTCGGGGCGGCGATCCTGTCTCATAGGTCGTGTCTCATAGGGCCAATCTCATTCAGATTTATAGGGGCAGTCTTTCGGTCAGGTGGGTGTTACTCAGGTCGGTGTGGGTGATGGTGCCGGGGGGGCCGCCCAGGAGCGCGGCGGTGTGGCGGTAGGTGCTCACGTCACCCGTGACGAGGTGCTCGACGCGCCCCGGTGTGCGGGCGGGCGTGGCTAGGCCGAGCGCCATGAGGTCACCCACGACGTAACGCGCCGTCGCCTCTGCCGAATCGACGAGAGGCGTCGCGCCCAGCACGTCGCCCAGGATGGGTTTGAGCGCCGGGTAATGGGTGCAGCCCAGGATCACGGCGTCGAGCGGGGGCGCGTCCGTGAGGTAGTGTTGCGCCACGAGCCGGGCGATCACGGTGTCCGACACGCCCTCTTCGACAATCGGCACGAAAAGCGGGCAAGCGCGGCTCCACACGCTGCAGCCGCCCTGCTCGAGCCCGCGCTGATACGCGCCCGTCTTGACCGTGCCGACTGTGCCGAGCACGCCGACGCGCCCGCCCGGTGCTACCTTGAGAGCGGCCTGCACACCGGGTTCGATCACGCCCCAAACCGGGACGGGTAGTTCGGTGGCGAGCGCCGGGAGCGAGGCCGCCGACGCCGTGTTACAGGCGATGACGATGCCCTTGACGCCACGGGCGATGAGGGCGTGGGAAATCTCTAGGGCGAAATCCCGGACCATCTCGAGGGGTTTCGAGCCGTAGGGCACCCGGGCCGTGTCGCCCAGATAGATAAAGTCCTCGTTCGGCAACTGCGCCCGCAGGGCCGACAGGACCGTGAGGCCCCCGACGCCGGAATCGAAAACGCCCAGCGGTGCATGAGGGGTCACGGGGTGGCGGAACGTCATGGACCCAAGCTTAACACTCGAGCTTGAGACCCCTTTTAGAGATGCGGGACACTTTTCGTACGCTTCGATAAGAGATCGTGAAACGCCCTGCCTGCGAGAACCTACCGGGCAAAAAGCGCTGGGCTGCATGAGAAACGCTCATGTTCCTGAGTAGAGTGAAGGGGTCCGGCGAACGGTCGCCGGGATTGGAGAGACCATGTTACGTGTTCAGTACGTGCTTGCACTTTGGCTGACCCTCGTTCTCGTGGCCTGCGGCGGGTCGCCCGCGCCTACGACTCAGACACCGACCGATGGGCTGAATCTGACGGGACAGGTCGAAGGCTACAGCGGGGCGGGTGGAAGCGTTGCCGCGAGGATGCAGACGAGTCTGGCTACGGTTGCCGAGGGCACCCTCACGGCTGAGGGGCTGATGTCGATCAAACTTCCAGACAGTCTCGCGCAGAACGCGCTCTCTACGCCCGATGTGAGTTTTCCCTGTGCTGCGGGGACGCTCTCGTACACGGCACCGGACGCCTCGGTAGACCTCTTGGCACCGCTTGCGGTCAGTGAAGGGAGTCAAGAGACAGGCACACTCGCGCTGCGCAACCGTGCACCAGACGCGGCTGAAGGGTCGCCTGTGGGTCTGAAGGAGGTGTTTCTGGTCTACAGCAGCGTGGCTTTGGAGGTCAGCGGGGTCTGCGCTGACGCCGACCTCGGACTCACCACGACTTACGCCCTTACGCTGCAGCCAGGCTGGAACTACGCGGTGCAAGAGGTCACGGAGGAAAACGAGACCGGAACGGTCGGGACGTTCTCATCCGCCGCAGCGATACCGGAAGAGATGAAATGGTATTTCATCACGGCGTCGGTAACGCTCTAGCCAGAATCCGGACTGACTCCAGGCTGGCACAAAGCGCGGCTGACCTTGCATACTAGGATCCATGCCGCGCCCCTGTTCTTTTCGTAACGCTTCGCCCGTACGGGGTAGTTAGTGCTCGAGCTGCTGCAGATCATTGGCGCCAGTCTGGCGATTCGCGAGGAACCCTGGCGGCAGCTTCTGGCAAACGCCGCCGCGCTGCCGCTGACGACGACGCTCGTCGTGGTGCTCCTTGCCGGACTCTCCGAAGCCGTTGCGCAGAGCATCGTGCTGGTCCTGAACAAGGTCAAGCTGCGTCGCTTTTTCGCCAGTCTGCTTCTTAACGCGCTGATCTTCGTGCTGGGCTACGTGTTTTATGTTCTTAGTATTGGCCTCGCGACGCGGCTTCTTTTCGGGGTTTACCAGCCGCCGCTCCTACTTATGAAAAGCGTGGCGCTCGCCTACGCGCCGCTGATTTTAAGCTTCATTACGCTCATGCCCTACTTCGGGCGGGCGCTAAGTGTATTTCTCAACCTCTATCATTTCGTGGCTATCGTGGTGGCGGTGCGTGTTATCCACGATCTTACCGACCTCCAGGCGGTGGCTAGCTCTTTGGTGGGTCTAGTCATCTTCATTATGCTGCAGCAGACGCTGGGCCGCCCGGCTGTCCGCCTCGGGCGCTGGTTGCGTGACCATGTGGCCGGGGTGAGGCTCGAGCCCTCGGACAAACTCATCCCGCACTACGCTCGCGACACCCGTGAGGAGGACGAGAGCTGATGCTTTTTGCCGTTCTTACCCTCCTCGTGTTGATGGGTGTGCTGGCACCTCTCGGGTCGTATGGCTGGTGGGCGGGCTGGTACGGCGACACCCTGCCCGCAAAACCAGTGCCCCCGGAGCCGAAGGGGAGCCCCGCGAAGATTTACGTCGTCTACCTCACCGGCATCGGCGGGTTCTCGCCGGACGAATATGCGCCCATGGAGGCTGTATTTCTGGAGCGGCTCAGCGCGGCCCTGCCGGAGGCCGAAGTCATCGACGACGTGTTTCCCTATTCCAACGACAACCGGGCGCTCACCGGACAGCGCGTATTCGGCTGGCTCTGGGGGCTGCTCGAGTCGCTCAAAGGGCGCAGGCTGCTGGGGGCATTTAGCTTTATCATCAATATCCGTAACCTCTGGCAGGTCCTGGTCTCTTCAGACGACCGTTTCGGGCCGCTCTACAACTACGCGAGCGCCGAACTGGTCCTGCACAAGCTCGAGATGCACGGCTACGTTCGCGGGTCGGGTACCCCTGTGACCTTTATCGGTTACTCGGGTGGCGGACAGATCTCGCTCGGGGCTGCCCCTTTTATCCGGGAGGTGTTGGACGCGCCCGTTCACCTCATCTCGCTGGGCGGTGTGATGAGTGGCGAAGGGGGCGTCCTGAAGCTCGACAGCTTGACGCATCTTTATGGCGACCGCGACCTGACCCAGCGGCTGGGTTACGTGGCCTTTCCAAAACGCTGGCCTGTTTTTTCTGCCACGTCATGGAATATGGCGCGCCGGCTTGGCCTCATCAAACGTCTCGACATGGGCGCGATGGGTCACACCGGGCGAGGGTCTTACCTCGATGATGGGGCCATGTTAGACGGCGTGAGTCACCTCGAGCGAACCCTGGGTGAGATGGCCAAGCTCGTGCGGCAGCAGATCCTCTAGCGGGTTCGGTCCTCTTCTACTTGAGGGATGGGCGCATTCTGGCTTTCAAAGGTGCGCTCGGCGTGCAGGGTATTGAGCTCTTCC
>JBMDWS010000469.1:0-5426 GCA_048594695.1 Truepera sp.
CTCTACCGGAAACTCGGGGAGGGTCGAGTTGGCCGCGGCCATCCGGGCCGTACCGAGCGCGAGCCCACCGAGCGCCCCAACGCGTTCGGCGATGGTGTCGGCGTGCTTACGTGGATGCTTGGCAAGGTCGTCGAAAAGCAGATGAAGCTGCATGAAGTCCATGCCCTTGACGTTCCAGTGGGCCTGCTTGGTCTGGGTAAAGAGGTCGGACGCGTCGGCGAGCTGCTGGTTCAGCAGATCGATGAGTTCTTTGCGGGCGTCGGCGGGGATATCGATGCGGGTATCGAAGGTCAGCACTTTCGTATTGCTCGTGGTCATCAGCGTGTTCCTCCTGAGATTCAGTCTAGTCCTTCTGGGCAGGGGGATGGTGCCACAGGCTACAAAATCGGAATCATTCCGACTTTGCTCAACCGTCGAGGTCGATGCCACGCCCCTTGGCGCTGCGGATCGCCCGTGCCAGACCTGTAAGCTGCTGCTCGATGGTGCGGGTCATATGCTCGAGCTCGTGCGCCTCGTGAATCTGCACGAGCTGGTTCTCGAGGCGGCAGATTTCACCTTCGGCGTAGTAGTAAGGAGCGGCGCCACAGATCTCTCGGTACGAAGGGAGCAGGGCTCGCATGTGCCTGAGAGCCTGAGCTGCAGGCAAGGAAGGTTCAGAGTCGGGTAGGGGAGGGCGCGTCAAAGGTTGGGTCATGATCTTCGGCTATTCAGAAGTAGCGGCACGTTGACGATAAACGTACTCTAAGGCACATTGATGCCCGCCCGCTAGAGGCCTTTGTGTGTGCAGAGGCGGGACGTCTGTACCCTATTACCGGGTTTTGCGTTTAAGTTGGGCAGGCGCTTTTGGAGAAAAGCGCTACACCTTAACGGTCAACACGTGCGTCGCCAGCCAATCGGCGACGCCACCTTGTTCGGGTCCAGTGATGTGCTCGTCGCTCTCGAGCAAAACGTCGGGGTGAGCGACGCCCACAGCGACTGCGTGCCCGGCCCACTGCATCATGGTGACGTCGTTGACGCCGTCGCCAAACGCGACAGCGTCCTGCTGCGCCACCCCGAGTTCGCGGCAGATGAACGCCAGCGCCGTGCCCTTGTCCGCGCCGACGCCAGTAATTTCCAAGAATCCGTCGGGCCAGAGGTAATTCATGAGCTCCGGGTGCGAGGATCTAAGTTCCTGAAAGACCCTCGGCCCTTCGTCGTCGGCAGAGAGGATGATCTTATCCGCGTCTCGCACGGCCTCTTCGGTAAAGGGGAGGACGTTGCGGTTAAGCGTGTGCGCCCAGCGCCAGCGCGGATCGTCGGGTCGATTGACGTAAATATCGTCGTCGTACATGAAGGCGTATTCGAGCCCTTCCTCCAGCCCGTAGCGCCCGATGATCGTCTCGACGTCTTGGGCAGCGATCATGGAGCGGGAGAGCACAGTGTCGTCCTTGCCGATCACCACGGCCCCGTGATTGACGGCGTAGAGGTTCTCCGCGCCCAGTTTGTGAACAGCCTCGAGCGCCGACGCCTTGGGTCGCCCGGTAAGGACGGTGACGATATGACCCGCCTTCTTGGCCTCGGTGACGGCCCTAAGAAGGCGGGCCGGGATTTCGTTTTGGTGGGTCACGACGGTTCCGTCGAGATCGAAAGCCAGCAACATGCTCTAAGCCTATCAGGGGCGCGTACAGAGCGCGCCCCGACAGCTAACTGTTCAGGCCCCAACCGTTCAGGGTGTAGGCAGTGTGATCTTCTCGACCGGGCCGAATTCACGCAACGGACGGTCGAACTGCGCCTCGTTGCCGACGACCATGATGAGCATGTCCTCGGGCCGGAATTCGCGCTTGGCGATCTCGAGAACCTCCCTTGGCGTGGTCGCCTGGACCGATTCGATGTAGCGGTCGTAATAGCCGGGTTTGAGGCCCAGGATGTTGGTCGCCCGGGCCACGCGCTGCACGATGGCAGCAGGTGAGGTAAAGCGGAAGACCGCGCCGTTCAGGATATTGTTTTTCTGTACGGTAAGTTCTTGCTCTGTAACGGGCTCCCGGGCCATCTGCGCCATCTGCGCCTTGAGGAGCGTGATGACTTCGGCGGTCTTCTCCGTGCGGGTGAAGGCGTAGACCAGGAATGTGCCGGGATAGGCAAAGCCCTGACCAACCTGCGAGCCTGCCGAGTAGGCGAGCCCGCGCCTGGTGCGAACCTCGGTAAAGATGCGGCTGGTAAAGCCGCCGCCGCCTAGTACCGCGTTGGCGACGTCGAGTTCGTTGTAGGCCGGGGTGTAGGCGTAGACACTCGGGTGCCCCAGGAGCACGATGCTCTGACCGAGATCCTTATTAGCGAGGTAGACCCTGGCGGGCGGTTTGGTGTTGTAGGGCGGCAGCTCGGGGTAGGTCACGCTGCCCTCGGGCCAGGTGCCGAGTGTCTCCTCGAGCTTGGCGAGCATCTCACCTGTATCGAAGTCGCCGCTCAGCGCGAGCACCATCCCGGCAGGCTGGAAGTAGCGTGCGTGAAAGGCCACGAGGTCCTTGCGGGTCACGGCCTCTACGGTTTTGGCGGTGGGCACGTAACCTGCTGGAGTCCCTGCGGCGATGCGGCGGTTGAGTTCGCGCACGGCGACCGACACGGGGTCGTCGTTTTCGCGGCGAATGCCCTCGAGCACGCGCCCTTTAGCCAGGTCGATGCGCCCCTGCGCGAAGGTCGGTTCACGCAACACGCCCGTAAAGATCTGCAACACTTCGTCCAAGGTGTTCGTCAGGCTCGAGAAGCTCGCCGTCGTAAACTCGCCCGACGCGCTCACCTCGACCGAGGCCGCGAGGTTCTCGAGGCGGGTGTCGAGTTCGTCCGCGCTTCGGCCCGCCGAACCGCCCGAACGCATCAGGTCGGCGGTCAGCGACGCGAGGCCCGACTTAGCCTGCGGGTCGTAGAGCGAGCCCGCCTTGATAAAGGCTGCCCCGTCAATGAGGGGCAGCGTGTGGTCCTCGAGCAGGTAGACCTCGAGGCCGTTCGAGAGGGTGTGGCGTTCGGGGGTGGGCTCGTTGAAGGTGACGGCGCTGAACTTGAGCTGCGTCGGATCGGGCCAGTTCTGGGGCAAGCCGGTTTGTGGGTTCGGGGTGCCTGCCTGAGAGTTTTGGGCCGGAGCTGCCTGTGCCTGCCCGACGAGCGTGGCGCTCATCAGCAGACCGAGCAGGGCGTGCCTGACACCCTTTTCGACTAGACGGTTCATTGTCCCTCCTGTGCGGGAGCCTTCGTGACGAGTGTGGCGACGGTACGGTTGGTTTTCAGAAACGTCTGAGCTGCAGCCTTCTGAATCTCAGCCGAGGTCACGGTGTCGTAGGTATCGAGGTCGTCGAAGAGCTTTTCCCAGCCGCCCGCAAAAAGTTCGTTAAAGGCGAGGCTTGCGGCGAGGCCGGAGCCTGACGCGAGGCCGCGCAGCACGTCGGCGCGCAGAAGCGTCCGGGCACGCTTCAGTTCGGCGTCCGTCACACCGTTCTGTTCGATGTCGGTGAGCTGCTTGTAGATGGCGGTCTCGAGCTCACCTGCGGTGTGCGGCGCCCTGGGCGTCGCCTGGACCGTGAAGAGGTTGGGAAGCCGGATGCCCGGCGTGCCCGAACTCGTCGAGACGTCGAGGGCGAGCTGCTGTTCAGTCACGAGGCTGCGGTAGAGCCGTGAGCTGCGCCCGTGCCCGAGGATGTAGTCGAGCACGTCGAGCACGTAGGCTTCGCGGCTGGGCAGCGTCGGTTTGTGGTAGCCGACGAGAAGAATCGGCTCGGCGGCAAAGGGTACTTCGACGCGGCGCTCAGCTGTTTGCTTGGGTTCTTGAGGCAGCCTGGCGTTACTCACCGGCCCACGTGGCACGAAGTCGAAATACTTGCGGATAATCCCGATGTCGCGCTCCGGTTTAAGATCGCCGACCATGACCAGAACCGCGTTGTTCGGGTGATAAAAGACCTTATAGATGCCCTCGGCTTCGGTGGCGGTGTAGCCCTCGATCTCTTCGGCGGAACCGATGAGCGGGCGACCGTAAGGGCTCTCCGTAAAGGCCGTTTTCAGGAAGGCCTCGTAAAGCACGCCGTCGGGCTGGTCCTCGGAGCGCTGGCGGCGCTCTTCGCGCACCACGTCGCGCTCTTCGTAAAAAGAGCGAAATACCGCGTTGGTCAGAACGTCGGCGTAGACGCGGGCATAGAGCTCGAGCCGATTGGCGGGCAAGGACACGGTGTACGAGGTGCGGTCGTAGCCGGTGCTGGCGTTAAGGCCCTGCCCGCCGTTGTCGGTAAAAAGCGCGTCGAGTGCGTTCGGGATAGCGAGCGCCTGCGCGGCGGCCTGAGCGTCGCTAAAGTCCGTCTCGAAGGCGGTGAGAGCGTCGCCGGTCAGCCCGGCACGCCGGGCGATGTCGAGGGCACTGGCAGCTACCTCGAGCGTCTCCAACGCTTCTTCCTCGGCGGTAATGTCGAGCGAGCCGATCGAGCGCGTTCCCTTGAAAGCCATGTGCTCGACCATGTGGGCGATGCCGCCGAGGCCTTCGGGTTCGTCGACGCCGCCGACCCCGAAGGTGAAGTTGAAGTCGATCACCGGGGCGAAGTCGCGCACGACCATGATGACTCTGAGGCCGTTCTCAAGTGTGTACTCGTGAATGTCGCCTCTGAGTTCGTTCTGGGCCTGGGCTGCTGTCGCCGGGAGGGCGAGCCCGAGGAGCAGGCAGGTGACAAGGGGGAGAGCTCGAGCCAGGGGCCGCAATAGCTTCATGGAACCACCTCAGATGGAGAGTCAAACATGCCCCTCACTCTATGCCCTTTCTCTAGCAACCGGGTTAGAGTGCTCAGCGCTCGTATTCCACGAAGCCCTTATCGACTAAACTACGGACATGGTAGAAAAGCCCGCGAAACCTGGCGCTGAAGCGCAAACGTCCCCGCATGGTGCCGGGATCGAGATTCCTAAGCATCTCATTCCCAAAGATATCCGTAAAAAGCTCGCAAACACATCCAAAGACAAGCACCTAAACGGTGACTATCCTTATCCGGAGAAGCTGAAGCGGCGGGAGTACGAGCAGGAGAAGGCCAGGCTCCAGGTCGAACTCCTGAAGATGCAGCACTGGGTCAAGGAGAGCGGTGCGCGCGTGGTGATTCTCTTCGAGGGCCGCGACGCTGCGGGCAAGGGTGGCACGATCAAGCGGTTTATGGAGCACCTCAATCCGCGCGGGGCACGGGTCGTGGCGCTCGCTGCGCCGAGCGAAACAGAGCGCGGACAGTGGTACTTTCAGCGTTACATCAAAGAATTGCCGACTGCAGGCGAAATCGTCTTTTTCGACCGCTCCTGGTATAACCGCGCGGTCGTCGAGCCGGTCATGGGCTTTTGCAGCGAGAGTGAGCATCACCTTTTCCTGCGTGAAGCGCCGCTACTGGAAAACATGCTTGTCGAGAACGATATCTATCTCTTCAAATTCTGGTTTTCGG
>JBMDWS010000047.1:0-10222 GCA_048594695.1 Truepera sp.
ACGAACGGTTCGTTCCACTCGGTGACGGCCTGCCAGGGCTCGAACCAGTGGAGTTCTTTGGCAACGTCGCCCCAGAACGCCTCGGGGTCGTCGAGCGATTGTCGATAAAGACGGTCGTACTCGACCTCGGACTCGAGCTTCGCTGCGTCTCTAAATGTTTCGCTCGGGCGAAAGCGGCGTCCTTCTTGCAACACGGATTCGATACGGTCGGCCATGACGGCTCCTCCTCGCAGCCTTGCGCGGCTGGCATTTTAAACGTGATAATCCGCGCTATTGTATCAGGCCCCCGCCGCCCCGCAACCGTCGCCCGGCGCACGCTGCAGCCTATTTCTCGACGCGCACAGGAGCACACGCTGAGCTCGAGATAAACATTCAGACGTTGCCTGAAGGGCCAAAAGGCTGGCGAAACTCGAAACGCTCGTGGCAGAGCAGGCCGTCGTAGAGCTGCCTGAGGCGGTCAAGCGCCGCGCGAGCACTACTGGAGTAACCCCTGCGACCGGATTCTGGACTTCAACGGCGTCTACCACGGCTGGTTTTTAGGAGGCGAAACCTATATCGCTCTCAACGCGCTCGAGCGCAACCTGGAACGGGTTCTGGGCGAAAAGACCGACTGGAACGCATCTCAAAAACAGCTTCTCAGACAGAGGGCATCTGATCTTACTCGCTCTGCTCGCTCAAACCCTTGCCAGGAAAAGCCCGCCAAGGGTTTTCGAGATGGCTTCCACATCTGGCTCGAGCCGACTTGGGCGAGCAGAAAGATGCGGTCGGCATTAATCCTCGCCCAAATGGAAGCGAGCTTCGACGATTCGGTCAGGCCTGCTTGCGCCGAAGTTGCCGGGGCAATCCAAGAAAGCGAAGTCGTCGCTCCGATGCTTGGCGCTGAGCCGTCTTAGACGTGCTGTTCTAGGATTCTCAGTTACAGAACTCTTTTTTCGATAGGCTCGAGCACACAATAAAAACGCTCTGTACCCGGATACCGTTCCCCCAGACTCATGACCTCAAAGCCGCAGCGTCGATAAAACTCCACGGCGCTGAGATCGGTCTCGGCGACGAGTTTTGCGGGGTGCATGTCCAGAGCGGCCCCGAGCAGCGCCCGACCCACGCCCCTCCCTCGCTGCGTGGGATGCACGACGAGGTGACGGATGACACGTTCGTCCGCCACTGCTGCGTCCAGCCCGATAAGCCCTGCCAGCGTTTCCTCCCGCCGCAGACCGAAGAGGCTCAAGCTCGAGTCGTAGCGATAGCTGGCGAGCGCCCGCTCAAGCGCTTCCCGGTCCCTCGCTTCGTCCCCGCGCCAGCCGACGAGCGCAAAAAGCAGCTCCCGCACCACGGGGGCTTCCAGGTGCGGCTTCAGGTCACATGAGGTCATTGAGGTCATCGGTTCTATAGTAGATCCATGCGTCCGCCTCTCCGTCGCTGGCTCTGGTTTCTGGGCACGCTCGCGGTACTCGCGCTGCTCGCCTGGCTGGTGCTGACCGTGCTGGGCAGTACCCGTTTTACGGTCGATACAAAAAGTCAGCGCGTCGGGGCCGAAACGGACCTGGGGGACGTGACCTGCCGCAAAACCTTGAGCACCCGTTTCCCTTTTGTGAGACTCGAGTGCTGGAGCCCAACGAACCCCTGAGCCCGAAAGCGAGAGATTTCCAATAATCGAAAGGGCCGATGTGTTAGCTTGACGTCGTGCTCCTGCACAGCCCTCTATCTACCGGGACCACGTCTTGAAACTGCCGCTCGAGCAGCCTAATCGGCGCAGACCCGAACGCCGCTGGTCTCCTACCAAGGTCATCGCCCTCTCGTTTTTCGTGGCGATCCTTGTTGGCACGGTCCTGTTGTGGCTGCCCTGGAGTCACGCTCCGGGCCAGCCTATTACGCTTCTGGACGCCCTTTTTACCGCGACCAGCGCCCTCTGCGTGACAGGTCTCACCGTCGTCGATACCGAAACGGCCTGGAGCACCTTCGGGCGCGTCGTCATCATGCTGCTCGTGCAGGTGGGTGGCCTCGGCATCGTCACGCTCAGTACGCTCGTCGCACTGCTGCTCGGGCGGCGAGTCGGCTTTCAGGAAAAGCTCCGCGCCGCCACCCAGGTCAGCTCCGACCAGACCGGCGGCGTCCTTGGCCTCGTCCGCACGATCTTTCTTCTCTCTCTCGGTTTTGAAACCTTAGGGGCACTCCTGCTCTATCCGACCTTCGCGGCGCTACACGGTCCCGGCACCGCCCTCTTCTACGCCTTTTTTCACGCCATCAGCGCCTTCAACAACGCGGGTTTCGCGCTCTACTCGGACAATCTCATGGGGTTTGTCACCAACCCGGTCGTTACCCTCGTCATCGCGGGACTCGTTATCTTCGGCGGACTCGGCTTCATCGTGCACCTCAACGTCTGGTCGCACCTGCGTCAGGGTCGGCGTTTTCCCCTCACCCTCCATAGCCGCATCACGCTGCTCGTCACGGGTGTACTTCTGGCTTTCGGCACGCTGATGGTGCTGGGGCTCGAGTGGAGCAACCCGGAAACGCTCGGTCCGCTCGCCTGGCCCGGCAAGCTCCTTGCGGCCTTTTTTCAGGGCGTGACCCCGCGCACCGCCGGGTTCAACTCACTCGATTACGGAGCGATGCGCGAACCGACACTGCTCATCACGATGCTGCTCATGTTTATCGGCGGGAGTCCTGCCTCGACTGCCGGGGGCATCAAGACCGTAACCTTTTTCGTGCTGGTCGCAAGCGCCTGGAGTCTGGTACGTGGACGCGGTGAACTGAGCGTGTTCCGGCGGCGCGTTTCGATTGCGACCGTGGTCAAGGCTGGGTCAGTCGCGCTCCTTAGCACCGCGATCGTCATGAGCGCCCTTTTTATCCTCACGCTGAGCGAGTCGCTGCCGCTGCTCTACATTATGTTTGAGGCGTTTTCAGCCTTCGGCACCGTGGGGCTTTCCATGAACGCGACCGTCGAGCTGACCGAGGTCGGTCAGCTCGTCGTGATCGTCCTCATGTATCTGGGCCGCATCGGCCCCTTGACCTTTGCCCTGGCGCTCGTTCAGGATCCCAAGCACGACCGGCTCAAGTATCCCGACGAGGGCGTTCTCATCGGCTAGGAGGTTCAACTGAGGTATGAAAGTCAAACAGTATCTCGTTATCGGTGCCGGACGCTTCGGCTCGGCTCTCGCCACAACTCTTTTTGAACTCGGTCACGAGGTCGTGGTCATCGACCGCGACGAAGAGCGGGTCGAGGAGATCATGGATCAGGTCACGCACGTGATCATCATGGACTCGACCGAGGAAGAGGCGCTCGCCAAGCTCGAGCTAGACAGCTTCGACCGGGTCGTGGTCGCCATCGGCAACGACCTCGAGGCCAGTATCCTCACGATCGTCGCAGCCAAGAACCAGGGAGCCAAACACGTCATCAGCAAGGCCACCAGCGAAACCACGGCGCGGGTCATGGTCAAGGTCGGGGCCGACGAGGTGATCCGGCCCGAGCACGACATGGGCGTACGGGTCGCCAAATACATCGCCACCCCGACTATCGACGACGCCTTTAGCCTGGGGGACAACTACGAGGTGCTCGAATTTACCGCGCAGCGTAAGCTTTGCGGCTCGCTGCGCGACCTCAAGCTTGCCAACCGCTTCGGCGTACAGGTCATCGCCGTCAACCGGGCGGGTCGGCTCGAGATCAGCCCGAGCGCCGACTTCGTGATCGCGCCGGGCGACAACGTGGTGATTATCGGCGAGACCCGCGCCGTCGAACGCCTGCGCGACCACTTCGACCGGGTTGCAGAGGCGTGAGCGAAGTTTAGGTTGGGCTAGGTCAAGCTGAAAGGTGAAGGCCGCGTCCAGATTCTGTCCTCGAGGCGCTCGGCGTGCTCGAGAAGCGGCTCGAGACCGTCCAGAACTTCACCCAGCAGCTTGCACGGCTCCTCGACGGTGGCTCCGGCGACGAGAACCAGCAGGTCGTCCTGCTCGGACCGCCTGAGCCATCCTGCCGTGAGCAGTCTGCCGTCTAGGCGGGCCGAGGCCACCCGGGTTCCTGCCACGGGCAGTGCAGCCACCCAGGGAACGCTACGTCCCTCACAGAGATCGCCTTGCCCGAGAGGCGCGCTGCTGTAGTGCGGCGCGCCGATCTTGCCTCCCCGAACTGCCGTGATCACGACCTTGCAGGCACCGAACTGCCGGGGCAGCGCGCCAGCCGCGTTTTCCAGGAGGGCGTGGGGCGTGTCGTGGTGGCTCAGATCGGTAAGCAGATGCCGCAAATCGGCTTCACGGTCGGCCCGAACTTCCTCGTGCTCGAGCCTCCCCACGCGGTCACTCGTGCGCCCCAGCACCAACACGAACACGCCCACGAGCAAAAAGGAAAGGACTGCCAGCACCCGGTTGAGGACCGCATCGAGCGCAAAGCCGGCGCTTAGCCCGTTCTCGAGCCCGGCCCCGACCGTCGCCAGCAGCGAGAGCCCGATCAGCAGAAGCGTCCAGCGTGCCGAATAAGCGAGGCTCGAGAGGGCCACAGGCACTACGTAAGCTATCGCCGGAACCAGCTCGCGGCTGCTCTGCAGATCGAAGATAAAGAGCACGGCGACGAGCACACACGCCGCGACAAGAATTGCTGTTTTTTTCGTCATAACCAAAATCACCTGAGCGAGTATAAGGAAAAGCCAGTCGTTTGTGGCTTAGAGGGCGACCAACCATAATGACGTGGAGGGTAAACCTTAAGCAAACGCCGAACGCCCCAAAGCCCGCCAGCGCACGCCAACCACACCGAGCACGTAGAGCAGCAACCAGACGATCAAGAGATCGCCGAAACGCACATAGGGCGTCAGGCCGCTGCGTAAGCCGTAGTCGACACTGAGCGCGCCGCGTTCGCCACGGGGTAGCTCCTGCACCACGCGTCCGAGGGGATCGACGAGTGCGGTCACCCCGTCGTTGCCGTCGCGCAGGAGGTAACGCCGCGTTTCGACAGCCCGCAGCGTGCCCATGTAGAAGTGCTGACGCGCCCCTTGCCCAAAGCCGAACCAGGCGTCGTTGGAGATGTTGACGAGGGCTCCGGCACCACGCGCCGTCATGGTGCGGGCGATCTGCGGAAACACCGATTCGTAGCAGATGTAGGCTGCGTACGCCGTGCCCCCAACGGTGATGGGTTCGATGAGCTGGCCCGGGGGACGGCTCTGCAGGAGCGGGTAACCGAACCACCCGAACACCGTGCGGTAGATAGGCGTGAGGATCCCGATGAGGGGAAAGGATTCTCCGAAAGGCACCAGATAGACCTTGTCGTAGCGACCTGTGACCTGTGCCCGCTCGAGCCCGAACACACTGTTCGAGGCGCTGTAGGCAGGTCGGCTATCGAAGGCGCCCCCACCCACGATCAGCGCGTTTCCCTGTGCGCTGCGCTGAATAAGTTGCCGGTCCCCGGCAGCCTGAAGACTAGGGAGGTCATACCCCCTGTTGACCAGCAGATCGAGCGTCACCCCCTCGGGCCAGACAACCAGATCGGCGGGTTCCGGGTTCTGGCCCAGCGCTGCCTGGGTCAAGCTGCGGTAGAGGCCGATTTCCCCCCCCGGCTCGAGTACCCGCCCGTACGGGTCGGTACTGCCCTGCACCAGCACCGCCCGCATAGGGGCTGACAAGGTCAAGGTCTTCAGCCGAAACACCCCGTACCCCAACCACGACGTCACCACCAGGAGCGCACAGAACCAGGCGAGGCGCGGGGTAAAGCGGGAAAACGGGTGATAGACCAGCGGCGAGACGAAGAGCGAGACCACCGCCAGCGTCATGAGGCTGAGGCCGTAAACCCCGGCCACGTCGGCGGCCTGCGCCAGTGGCGTGCCCACCCAGATGTACCCGAGAACGCCCCAGGGAAAGCCGAATGTGCCCTGCGTCCTGGCCCATTCCATCATCACCCAGAGCGCCGGGAGAAGCCAGAGCGCACCCACGCCGCGCCCGCCCAGAAGCCGAGCCAGTAATGTCACGAGGCCCCAGAAGACACCTAGCACGGCGATCAGCGGCGGGTAGAGAAGCCAAAAAAACCCACCCGAGTAGGGCGCGAAGCTTTCAGGCAGCCATAACAGGTGCAGCGCAAAAAAGCCGACACCGAAGAAAAACCCGGGCCAGAAACCACCCCTGGCACGCTCGGCGTTGACGGTCAGGACGATGACGGGAGCAAGCGCCAGGGCCAAGGGCCAGAAGCTCAGCGGCGGAAAAGCAAGGCTAAGGAGTGCTCCTGAAAAGAGAAGCAGCAGCGCACGGACAAAAAACACGCCTGCTAGACTATCATGCGCTATCCGGCTCGAGATGACGTGCGACTGAGTTTCCCTCAGTCTCTTGGTCGCCCTTTAACTAACTGGGAGATACTACGGTGTCGCCCCTAACATCACATGTGAAATAGACGCATAGGAACTCAGGTCGAGCCTGGGTAGATCAGGGTAAACCCAAAGAACTCAGGTCGAGGTCTCGATGTCCGAACGCTCAAAAACGCTGAGGAGCGGCAAATCCGCCGCTGCCAACGCCTCTTTACCGCCCGACTGCCGGTCGATGACGCAGAGGGCGGCAGTCGGCTCGAGCCCGTCCGCCCGCAGTTTTCGGAGCGCATCCAAAATCGCGCCGCCACTCGAAACGGCGTCCTCGATAAGCACGAACCGTTTTCCCACCAGAGAGGCTCCTTCGGCGTAGCGACAGGTGCCGTAGGTCTTCGCCTCCTTGCGAATAAAGGCTGCTGGAAGTCCCGTGCGCAGCGAAAGGGCTGTCGCGAGCGGCACGCCTCCGAGCTCGAGACCCGCGAGCACTTCGGTCCCGGCGGGGATGAGCGCCTCGAGTGCCTCGGCAATGCGGGCAAGCAGGTGCGGATCGGCCTCGAACTGATACTTATCGAAATAGGTGTCCGATAACGTTCCCGAACGCAGGACAAAGGTTCCAGAAAGCTGCGCGCACTCCCTGATCGCCCCGGCAAGCGCCCGATTGTCTGTAGACGCGTCCATCAACTCAGGAGCGCCGCGAGCAGCGCGACCCGCGCCAGCGTTTCCCGCAGGCGAATATGCTCGTGTCGTGCATGCGGTCCCTCTCCTACCGAGCCGAGCCCGTCGAGGGTCGGGATACCCAGCGCAGAGGTGAAGTTCCCATCGGACGCGCCCCCGACCACCGCTCCTTCTAGGTCCGGCGCGAACTGTCTTGCCTCCTCAAAGAGCGTAAGGTTTTTGGGCGTGGGCTCGAGCGGGGGCCGATTGAGCCCACCTTCGACCGTGACCTTGACGCGTTCGTCCTGTGGGACGTAGCCCCGCAGGGCACGTTCGACGCGCTCGGCCTCCCCGAGACTCAGCACCCGAAAGTCGAGGCGGGCTGTGGCGTGTTCGGCGATGACGTTGCCCACTGAGCCGCCCTGCGCCACCGTCAGGTTGATGCTCGTTTTGGCTTCGGCGTCGTTCAGGCTCTCGGCGAAGAGGAGAAAGTGCGCCAGCTCGCGCAGTGCCGACGCGCCGAGTTCGGGGTTGTTGCCCGCGTGGGCGCTACGACCCAGAAACGATACATCGAAGTCACCGACACCTTTACGACCGATCTTGAGCGCCCCGTCGTCGCGGCCCGGCTCGAGCACGAATACCCGGTCATGCCCCCGCGCCAGCGTTTCGATAAGCTCGCGGGAGTAGCGGCTCCCCACCTCTTCATCCGAGGAGACCAGCAGCGTCACAGGCCCGCGCAGGGCGCTGCCGTTCTCCTCGAGCAGTGCGACGGCCTCGAGCGCGGAGGTGATGCCCGCTTTCATGTCGAGCGTGCCGGGGCCGTAGACCCTGTCCCCGTCACGGCGAAAGGGCGTGAGCTCGAGGGTGCCGACAGGCCAGACCGTGTCACAGTGGGTCAAAAGGAGACTGCTCGGGCCACTCCCACCCGGCTTGGTCGCCACCAGCACGTCGCCGACCTCCTGCACGCTACGCCGCTCGACCGCCCAGCCACGCACCTCCAGATGCGCTGCCAGAAAGGTGACCAGAGCGTCCACTTTCTGCTTATCGAGCGTCGGAGATTCGAGCCGGACGAGAGCCTCGAGCGTCTCGAGGTAACGGGGCTCTGCAGCGTAGGCGGCGTCTAGGAGGTGCGTCATGAGGGCCATGCTAACACCGGCACTCCTTGACACCCCGTCGGCACGTGGTTTAAACTACCGAACGTTCGGCTATGGCACGACCTATCGCACCAGAATCCCGTGAACGCCTCCTGAACGCCGCCGAGCGGCTCTTCAGTGAGCGGGGCTATCATGCGGTCTCAATGGCCGACATCGCCGAGGCCACGGGCGTGCGCAAGGCGTCGCTCTACCACCACGTGCCGAACGGTAAGGAGGAACTCTTCGTCGAGATCGCATCACGCGCTTTTTCAAGGCACCATGAGGGCCTCACTGTGGCGCTTCGAGGGGCCGACGCGACCCTGACGGCGCAGCTCCGGGCCGCCTCTCGCTGGTTGATCGCGCAAGCGCCTCTCGGGCTACTGGCTATGTTGCAAAACGATATGCCTGCTCTGGACAGTGCCCACATCGAGGGGCTCGAGCAGCAACTCTTTCAGAGCCTCTGGCTGCCACTCGTGGGCGTATTCGAGGAAGCGCGGGCACGCGGCGAGATCGAGGCTAAGGACGTAGGCCTCTACGTCGGCGCGTTCATCTCGATGATGGACGGGTTGACCTTTATCGGAACATCCGAGAGCGCGCAGCGAATCCCGGGGCAATCTATGGAGGAGATGGCAGATGAACTCATCACCATGATAATTCGCGGACTCGAGCCCGCCACCTGATCAGCATTTAGGCTTAACCTACCGTCCATTCGGTAGTTTTACGAAACACTTTATGGAGGAGGACATCATGGCAAGAGACAAATCCACCGCGACACTCAATCCCCGGACCGAGCAGATCAAGCAGATCATCACGCTCATCGCTACCTTCGCAGGGATCCTCGGCCCATCCCTGACGTCATTTAATCCAGGAGCTTCGAACGTCGGTCAGGTCTCTGAGAGATTTTTTCGTGAGATTCCCATCATTCCCGCCGACTATACCTTTCTGATCTGGGCTGCCATCTATCTGGGCTTCATGACTTTCGCCGTGTTTCAGGCACTCCCCACACAGCGACTCAACCCCCGGTTTGCTCAGGTCAGGCCCTGGCTGACAGCGACCGCTATTCTCAACGCCGTCTGGATTCCGGTATTCAATAATCAGTACTTTGCACTTTCGGCTCTAACGATCGTTGTCATGCTCGCCACTGCTCTGCGGATGCACCGGGTGCTCGAGATCGGCCGCACCAAGGTATACGGCTTCGAACGCATCGTCCGTCTCCCCTTTAGTCTGTACGCGGCTTGGCTTACGGCGGCGAGCGTCCTCAATATCGCAGGCGCTTTGGCCGTAAGAAACTGGGACGGCTTCGGCATCCCCTACGCGACCTGGGCGGTCGTCATGCTGGTCGTGGCTGCGGGTATCGGTCTCGTCACACGGTTTCGCTGGAACGATCCCGTGTACGGCGGCGTTTTTGTCTGGACCTATATCGGAATCATCGCCGCCCAAGAGGGGGTGTCTCTCATCACCGTGCTGGCGGGTGCCGTCGCGCTCGTGTTCACACTCTCGCTCCTGCCTCTAAGAACCCGTCAACCGCGGCGCGCTTCAGCCTAAGGCAAGCCCCGGAGCCTCGTTCGTCTAGCGTTTCAGCGTCAGGAGCGTTTGGTCACTTCGGTTTCGCGCTGCGACCGCTCCACCACGTGCGCCTGCCAGAGCGTTTCGGCGAGCAGGCGCACACTCGGTTCGGCGGCTGTACGGGCGTAGGAATACCCAACCCGCAAATCGTGCTGCGCCGCCTTGGCCCGGCGGTTGTCGGCGAGCTGATAGCGCGAGAGGTAGACGTGCGCGAGCAGGACGTCGCGCTCGCGCTGCGGCTTGACCGCGTGCAAGTCGCGCAGGGCTTCGGCGTAGGCTTTGAGCGCCTCTCGGCGATTGCCCGCAGCAGCGAGCGCCTTGCCGCGCCGTACATGACTCGCCGCGTTGTAGAGAAGCTCGCGCACGCCCTTACCCTTCTCCTGCCTGGCAGGTGAGGTGAGTATAACGTGGGAATCCTCGGTTTAGAGTCTTATCCTCCTCCGCGTGCCCTCCGAACGCTTTCGCACAAAAGGCAGACGAGCTCGAGCGTTGGCTATTTTATGATCTTCACGGTCCACGCCTCCGGTCCTTCCCCGACACGCGACAGCGCCCTCGGTGAGGATTACGACGCCTCTCGCTTCTAGTCTGTTTTACCCG
>JBMDWS010000470.1:0-2596 GCA_048594695.1 Truepera sp.
TTCGTCACGGAGACGAGCTTTAGCGACCTGAAAATCGATAACGCCTTTTTCGAGCGGAAGCTCAAGGTGTCTGCGACAACGAGGGTCTACAGGACGATGGAAAAGCTCCTGGCCTTAGCCGAGGCCGATTGATCTTGGGGCAGCCTCACGGCTCGAGGACAGTCTGCAGACCAAGAAGGCTAGGCAGCGCCTTCATGTCGTTGAAAATGAGCTGCGCTCCTGCCGCGAGAAGTGCCTCGGGGTCGGTGACGTGCGCAAATCCGTAGACCGTGCACCCCGCAGCGACTCCGGCGAGGACACCCATAACGCTGTCCTCGATAACGACGCAGTCGGAAGGGTTGGCGTGGCAGGCAGCGGCAGCGGCGAGGTAGAGGTCGGGCTCGGGCTTGGCCCTCGGCACATCCTCGAACGAGAAGACGTGATCCCCGAAAAAATGCTCGAGCCCGAGGCGGCTGAGTTTGGCGCTCAGTTCGATCCGCGACGAGTTCGAGGCCATGGCGATGGGTATATGAGCTGCGCGGGTGGCCTCGAGCACTGCCTCGGCGCCGGGCACGGGCGTGACTTCGCGGGCCATCGTTTCGGCTACGCGCACCTTGAGGGTTTGCGACCAGTCGGGCGGTAGCGGCCCGACCTTCGCCTCGATCATGGGGATCATGGTCGGTAGCGACATGCCGAGAAAATTTGCCCCTGCCTCATCAGGCGTAAGTGGCCAGCCCCGGGCGGTCAGCTCGTCGGCGACGACGATGTTGACCACGGGCTCGCTGTCGGCGATGACGCCGTCGCAGTCGAAGAGGATGGCGGCGAATTTGGCGCGTTTAGGGTCGTGGTTCATCTGTTTTACCCTACCCCATTGCTAGGCCATGGGCTGAACGTGTGAATAAGCTGCCCCAAGGCGAGCTGGGGCAACGCGCTAATATATCTAGCCGACTTCGGCAATGACCTCGATCTCGACGCGCGCGTCCCGGGGCAACCGGGCTACCCCGACGGTGCTGCGGGCGGGGGGGGCGCTGGCAAAAAAGCTGCCATAGACCTCGTTCATAGGGGCAAAGTCGTTCATATCGGCTAGAAAACAGGTGGTCTTGACGACCTGCTCGAGGCTCGAGCCTGCTGCCTCTAGCACCGCCGACAGGTTTTTAAGCACCTGTTCGGTCTGGGCGCGAACGTCCCCTTCGACCAGCGTGCCCGCAGGCGTCAGGGGAATCTGACCGGAGGTAAAGACGAGGCTGCCGACCCGGACTGCTTGCGCGTAGGGGCCGATGGCGGCGGGTGCGGTGTCGGTAGTGATGGTTTCACGCATAGCTCAAGATACCGCGTGCAGCGGGGTATGACGCTAGCGCAAGCCGAAAAAGAAGAACAGTCCCAGCAGGTACAGGCAGCCCAGCAGCCACCAGCGGTAGGGGAAAAGCGGGTGACGACGCAGCCAAGCGAGGCGGCCCCGGTGCGGAAACGCGGCCTCGATCTGGGCTAGACCCTCGCTACCCTCACCGATCTCGGCGGCAACGGGAAGTTCTGCGGGCAGGGTATAGATCTTCGGGTGCGCCTCGACGTTACTCACCGCCAGCAGGGCTGCCGTGACATTGTCGGGTGCGCCGCGTTCGTTGGCCCGCCGCACGAGTTCGGTCACGGCTTCCTCTGGAGGCAGTCCCTGCACGATCTGCAGCAGGAGGGCGTCGGACAAGACGAGAGTCAGACCGTCGCTGCAGAGGAGCAGGCGGTCTCCGGGTTGCAGGGTCAGGGCGCTCAGCTCGAGCCGCACCACAGGTTTGGTGCCGACAGCGTTGGTGATGATGTTGCGCCACTGATGGTGTTTGGCCTCGGCGTCGCTCAGGAGTCCTTGCCGTACGCGCTCGGCGACCCAGGAGTGGTCGCGGGTAAGCTGCTCGGCCCGTCCCCCACGAATGAGGTAGGCGCGGGAGTCGCCGACGTGCCCGACGAGTGCGAGGTGGTCGTCGAGAAGAACAAGCGTCAGGGTTGTGCCCATCCCCTGACTCTCGGGGTGCGCGTCGGCGTAGTCGAGAATGGCGAGGTTGGCCTGCTGCACGGCCCGAGCAATAGCCAGGGGTGGGTGTTTCTGGGGCCGGGCGAGAGCCTGGATGACGATGTCGCGAGCCTTCTGGCTGGCGAGTTCGCCGCTCCTGTGACCGCCCATCCCATCGGCGACGAGCGCCAAAGCCCCCCGTGGGGTCAAGCCGACGAACACACTGTCCTGATTGTCTCGTTTGAGCTGTCCGGCGCTGCTAGCGCTGGCGCAAACGATGCGAGAAGTGAGAGGCGGAGCCATGCGCCGCTGATTATAGCGCGCACGCCCCTGCTATGATTTTTCCTATGGAGTCGGCTTACGAAGTAGCACAGGCAGTCAGAAGCGGCGCAGTTCGTGCCGAGGAGGTGGTGCGGTCGGCGCTCGGGCGAGCCGAGGCCGCTTCTGACCTCAACGCGTTTATCACTCTCGTCCCGGAGGCGCTCGAGCGGGCGCAGGCTCTCGACGCACGCCGGGAAGCGGGTGAGACGCTCGGACCGCTGGCGGGGGTGCCGATTGCGGTCAAGGACAACATCTGCACGGCAGGCGTGCGCACCACGGCGGGTTCCAAAAGCCTTG
>JBMDWS010000471.1:0-7027 GCA_048594695.1 Truepera sp.
CCACCTCCTCGCGAACCGAATCCGAAAAGACCGGGGCAGCGCCGTGCACCGCAGTCACCTCCGTGACCTCTCCTCCAAAATGGCCGACGTGCTTGCCCGCTCAGTAGCAGGGATAGGTCGCGAGACCCAGCTCCCGGCAAAGCTTGTATATCTGGTCCTGAGCCGGACCCGGCCACTGACCACCCCTACCGAGCGTATCTCCTCCGGGCACAGTCACTGTAAGGGCACTCACCCGATCCTGAGCTTCGACGACCTGAACGTCCATTCCAGCCTGCGTCAAATGCCGGGCGGCCATCAGCCCGGAAAGCCCGGCACCGACGATTGCAACTTCACACCTGCTCATCATTCTCTTCTCCCTTGCCAGGTAGCGCTAAACCACCTGCGTCACCCCTAAAAGGCTTCCGGGTGTCCGTCAACGTCACCCGGAAGGCCAAACCGCGCATATACGCCAGGTCGATACACTACGAAGTGGTGTTAGACCTTTAAACTGACCTGAAACGACGTTTGTATCAAGACCTGTGTGCCAAGAACGATGTGAGTAGCTGAGACGCCCCCTGATTGCCTCGGGTCAGAGCAGCTTTCACGTTTGGCCTAGTTGATGGTTTCGCAGGTCGATCCGCCACCGAAAATGAGAGTAAACGCATCTATACCCGCCCCCCCGGTGCATTCATCGACGCCACTCCCGCCGTCATGGGTATCGCTGCCGTTTCCACCAAAAAGCCTGTCATTGTCCTCGTCTCCGTCCAGATGGTCGTTACCGTCGCCCCCGGACAGTCGGTCGTTGCCTTCATATCCGTCCAGGACGTCTCGACCGCTTTCCCCGTAGAGCGTGTCGTTGCCCGCGCGTCCGCGCAGCCGATCGTCATGGTCCCCGCCAAAAAGCGTATCGTTGCCCGGATTTCCGTCCAGGGTGTCGTTGCCCGGCCCGCCCAGCAACTGATCGACGCCGTTACTGCCTACCAGTGTGTCGTTACCCGCGTCCCCAATGAGCAGATTGTCCCCGGTTCCGCCGTAGACGACGTCATGACCCATGTCGCCGCGCAGGACGTCATTGCCCTCATTGCCTTGAATGACGTCGTTGTCCCGCTCTCCGTTGATCGAATCCGCGCCAGCCCCACCGAAAAGGTCATCGTTGCCGAAGCCACCGCGAATAGTATCGTTGCCATCGCCTGAACAAATGGTGTCGTCACCCCCACGCCCGTCGATGGTATCGTTGCCCCCCAAACCTGCGATGACGTCATTCCCTGCACCACCCAGAAGAACGTTGCTGGCGTTGTTTCCCACCAGAGTCACAGGCAATCCGTTACAGGTGAGAACCGCCTGCGTATCAACCTGCGGCTCAGCGCCACCGGGTACGCCTGAGCAGGCGACCAAAAATAGGCCCAGGGCGGATAGGAGACCGATGCTTTTGACTGTTTTCGTCTTTAGACTCCTCGAGCGCTTGAAGTTGATGGCGTAATTGGGTTGCGCCATGGGCGCGTCTGCTGCAAGATCTCTACCCACGGCCTTAATTCCCCACCCCCACCGAACTCGCATCGTTATCGATCCAGCTCGGCAAGCCCGTAAAGTTGTTGCCAAACGTCGACCACACCGTGCCCGTATAGTTCGACGCGTCGTAGAGGTCCGTCCAGACGCTGCAGGCACCTTTGACTGAACTGATGCTCTGATTAAATGAGCCGAGCGCCGTGCTGTTATAACTGCTCCCCTTGACGAGCTTGAGAACACTCCCGCCGTAGCCAGACCCCTTGTAAAGACTTGTCTTTTTGTCCAGGTCGGTCCAGCAGCTGGTCTGGGGTTTAAGTGCCCGGTCAAATTCGAGCGAGTACTGCGCCTTGAAGGCGGCGTACGCTGCCTTGTCGGTAAAGACGTGAACCATGCCCTTGCTGAAGGCTTCGGGGGTGGCAACGTAACGGAGGGTTTTACTCGTGCTAGCGAGCACTTTCATCTTTTGCGGCGTGTAGGAAGCACCATCGACCACGTAGGCTCCAGGCTCTGTTGTTACCGGGGCCTGTACCCCCTCCGGCTTCGAAACACCGGAACACGCTGCCAGAACGCTTACCGCACACACCACACCGAACATCTTGAGGTTCATATACTTTCTCCTGTCGAAAGCGAGCAGGACGCGCCTGCCCCCAGAACGTTGTGCCGAACTGCCTCGAATATTTGGCAACCTGTGGCTAAAGATCTCGGCCCCCTTTCTCTTCTCCCCTTTGCTGGAGGTGGCCCGAGTGTGCATTTGTGCTCTTTACAAGCCCTTAACAGGGCCTTAACGGGATGTTCGAGGAGTACAACCCAGAACGTGGAACTCATCACCTTTGGCAAGGTGGGATTAACGGGTTGCACCTTTTCCAGACCCAAGCCGCTGCTTGTTCTTGCTTACATTGCCCTCGAAGGTCCTCAGAAAAGGCGCAAGCTTGCATCCTTGTTCTGGCGTAGCGACAATGACGGGCCCAGCCTCCAGAAAAAGCTTGCCAAGCTTTCCGTAGTCCTGGCGCAGATCAAAAAAGAGGGTGCCGGGGCCGCGTTTCCGGATATCCCGGGGCTCGACCCGCTCGGTACGGTGCTCCGGTGCGACGCAACCGACTTTCTGGCCAGGCTCGAGGCCGGGGACCGAGAGAGGGCCCTCGCCTGTTACCAGGGACCCTTTCTGCAAAGTATCGACAGTGGCATGAAAAAGCTTCAGTTGAGCGGCGAACTCGAGGACTGGCTGCTGGTGACCCGCGAAACGCTCGCACAAAGGGTGCAGGAAGCCCTCCTCGAGTTAGCCGAAGAGGCGCTGCGTCACGGACAGACGCCTAACGCCCACACCCTGGCTGAACGCGCCTACACGCTTGCCGCTGCTCCCGATCCCGAACCCCGCCTGCTGTCGCGCCTGCAGGAAGTGTTGCTGCGAACCGAGGAGGATTCACACAAATGGACGAGCCAGTTAGAGGGCGCAACCCTCGAGACGCTTCCTCTGCACGTTCGCCACGTTTTTCTGTCCCTTTCGCTGCAGGAGTCTCCCAACCCGAGTGTTGTCCGCACTGCCCTCAAGCTTTCGCCGGGCGACCTGTCGGAAGCGCTCGAGGAGCTCGTCGAAGCGGGCCTCACTACGAGCCAGGGCCAGCCGCTCGCGCCCAAGTTGGCCCGACACTGGCTCGACGCACATCCTCATGACGCGTTGTCCCTGACCTTGTCCCTGGCGCGGGCGACCCCTGGCGAAGATGCGTTCCGGCACTACCAAAGGTTCTACCGGCAAACCAAAGGCGTGGGCGGGATGGGCGACCTGCCCAGGGCCCGAACAGCGTACTGTCAGCGCGCCCGGGAACTTAACGACGCCTTCGACTACAACGCGAGCGTGGCCATTCTAATGGAGCTGCACGACGCAGAGCAGACTCTGGGCGCAGAGCCAAGCCCGGAGAGCCGGTTTCTGTAGGCGTACGCGCTTGAACGTGTCGGGCGCTATAGCGACGCGCTAAAGAGCCTTGAGGTCCTCTCACTGGAAAACCACACGCTGGATGTAACCGCACTAAGGTCCGTTTTGCTGTGGCGGCGCGGAAAGCCCGAAGGAGCCAAGTATCTGGCTGAAAGCGTCCAGAACTGCGGATCGGACTGGCTCTGGGCGCGAGCCACGGCCCACAACACACTCGGATACCTCGCCTATGATAACCAGGCCTACGAAGAAGCGTGCTCATTTTTCAAGAAGGCCGCCAGCCTTTTCCAGACAGCGGGCTACACCAGCCGCTACGCTGGGGGCCTCAACAACTACGCAAACGCTCTCGGCGCGATGGCAGAAGCCGAAGTGCAGCGCGGCGCGGACGAAGAGCATGTCGTGCCGCGCTGGGAAGAAGCCAGAAAGGCTTATGGAGACGCCCGCGAGGCTCTGGAGCAGAGCGGCGACGATCCTGCCCAGCGCGCCCGCATCTTGCTCAATATCGGCATGTTCTGGGAGCGTCAAAAAGACTGGCAGCAGGCGACGGAAAACTACCTCCACGCGCTCACCATTGCCGAGACACTGACGGAACTCACCGCGAGGCTTCACTAAAACCTCGGCAATGCGTACGCCACACAAGGAGACGCAACCGAGGCGCGCATCCACCTCCGTCAGGCGGTAACGCTAGCCGCTAAAACCGGGGACCTCTTCACGCAGGGCATGGCAGCAGCCAATCTCGCCGCCCTCGAGGACGATCCAGATGGTATGGAAGTCGCGCTGGACCTGCTCGAGGAGAGCGGTGAACAGGGACGACTGGTATGGTTTCAGGGAAGCTACGAAATTATGCTCAAAACCAGACTTCGCAAAGCGCTCGACCAGAACTACGGAGCGCGGGCAGAGCGGTTCTTTTCGCGGCTGGGAGCCCTCTATCAGAAGATGGGGAACTCGGAACGTGCGTGGGCCGTAGCCAACCTTCAGACCCTGTTGCACCATACTAGCGACCCGCTGCAGCAAAAAGACTTGCTCCTGCGCTTTGTCCAGAGTGACCCCAATGGCTCCTCGAGCCTGCCCAACTGAGCCGCGCCAGTAACCCCGTTTCAGTTGTTAATACCTTAATTAAGAGGCCTCCGCTAGAGTTTGAGCCATCCATCCCGTGGAACTTTGGAGGGAAGCATGCGTAAAGAGTTTGTCGCCGTTCTCCTGACAGGCCTTCTTGTAAGTTGCAACGTCCATTCATCAAGTCCGCCCAGTACTCGGTTAACACCCCTCGCCACCTCTAGTGTCGAGTGGGGTGAACGTCTGACCTTTTCAAAGAGCGTCAAAGCGCCCATCGTCAAGAATCCTGCGGGCATGGAGCTTTCTCGTCAGGTATTCCACCCCCCCAGGGCCTTCGTGGATCTGCCGTCAAGCCCGACTTTTCCTGTGGTGGGTCTAGAAAAAGACCCTCTCAACCTGACCGAGTATCGGCAAAAGCCATCTCTCAGCCAGCAGCGCCTGGACACCCACCGAGGCAGTGTCGAGGTCATTCTCTCCGACAATTCCAAACGTACCCTTACCCCTTACAGCGCTGTGCAGTCTGGACGGGTCCACGTTCTTGCCGGCGTAACGGGCGCGTGCACGCCTTTTTATAGCTTTCTAAACGGTTCTCTAGGCAGCACCTTCGGCACGCTGGCAACACTGAGCATTCCCGACTCCGGTGGCTCCAACCTGTGTCATATGACGCTGGACATCAAAAGCCAGGACACGGCGAGCGCGCTAAGCACGCTCAATAGCAAGCTCACGCTCTAAGGGCCGTACTCCGACACGATCGGCGAGACAGGTTTCGTACTCGACAAAGACGCGCTGACCAATCTCGACCCTCCCGGTAGCGGATCGCATTCCTTTGATCCCGGTTGCGACCAGATTACCAAGTGGCTCGACCCCATCAGGGAGAAGAACTACGACCTGATAGACATGACCCGGCTTGCCACCGACGTTCGGGCCAGCACAGCCGGTGTTACGGGGCAGGGCGTACAGATCGTCATCATCGGAGGCGGGCTCGACCAAAACGACGATTTTCGGTGCGGCACCACCTTTCAGTTCCACGACACCTTCATTCGGGACATCATCAAGGAACTCGCTCCCGACACGAGTTTCAGGGCATACAAGGTATGTAATGCACAGGGCACGTGCTCATCGGCAGACACCGTTCGCGCGCTCATGAATACGGTATACGGTCTTGCTGGCCAGGAATAACCCGCGAACCGTGGTGAGCATGAGCCTGGGGGGCCGTATCCCGGAACGCGTGACGTATGAAATCCTGAAGTACCTGGAACAGCGTTTCGCCAGACCGGTCCCGGTTGTCGTATCTGCCGGCAATGCCCCATTTGCACCCGCCCACTATCCTGCCAGCTTTTCGAGTGGCCTACCGGGTGCGATCAACGCTTCGTTGTCCAACGTCATCCCCGTTGCTGCAGTGGACTACAAATTCAACGCTGTAGGAGGCAATCCTGGCTACGTCATTCCTGCCTTTAATACCAGGGCGAACGCCGTCATCTTTGCCCCGGGTGTAAACCTTTGCCCGAAAGTGGCAGAAACGTTTCGCTGCAAAGAGGGTGCCCCCTTTCCTACCGACCTGGGCATCACCGGAACCTCGTTTGCTGTGGGTACTGTTACGGGTCTCAGCGCCCTGTATACGGAAGCGAAAGGCGCTCTGCCCTCACGCTTAGGACAGTGCCTGCAGAACAACTCACGCAGCGACCCCAAGACCGGAACCACCTATGTTTCTTTTGGCAATGCACCCTGCCCATAAGCGACCAGCAGTCTGAACGTTCGTAAAGTTGCGCCACGAGGGTACCGGAAGTTTTCACCAATACCCGGCACCCTCGTGATTTCGTGATTACAGCCCCGGACCTGTGTGCGCTTTATACTCGAGCCACAACGGAGGCCACATGAGCAAGGCATTTCTCAAAGACGACGCACAGGACGAGGGCGTCATCGTCGCTGCCCGTGCCCCCCTGCCGCCGGGTACACCGAATCTGGTCACGGCCCGTGGGCTGGGGCTCCTCGAGCGCGAACACCAGGACCTCGTCGCCGAGCGCACGCGGCTGCAAGCCGGGAGCGACAACGAGCTCGAGCGGGCGCGAGAACTGACAGCCTTACAGGAACGGCTCGACGCGCTGACCGACCGCCTGAACAGCGCCCAGCTCATCAGCGAAACACAACCCGGTACCGTCGGCTTCGGGGCGACAGTGACCACCCGCGCCCTCTCGGGGCGGTTCAAGGGCGAAGAGCAGACCTTTCGCCTCGTCGGTGTCGATGAGGCCGCTGCCGACGAAACGACCTCGAGCGTGGCCTTTATCGCGCCCATCGCCCGGGCTCTGAACGGTCACACGGTCGGCGAGCAGGTCCGCATGCAGACGTCACGCGGCGCGCAGGTGCTCGAGGTCGTCGCAGTCACCTACGAGTAGCTTGGCTGCGCTACACCTTGGACCCAGCCAGACTCAAGACCCGTTTGGGGTTACCGGTAGGGTGAGGGATAGTACGGGCCGCGTCCGTATGCCAGCATAGAGACATGGACACACACACTTCGGAGGCGCTCTTCGCGCGCGCCAGCAAACTCATCCCCGGCGGCGT
>JBMDWS010000472.1:0-1682 GCA_048594695.1 Truepera sp.
CCTGCGTCGTTGACGAGCGCGCCCATGGGCGAGATGCGCTCGAAGAGAACCCCGATCTGCCGCGCCAGCGCAAAAACAGCGACGATCAGAACCAGCACCGTGAGCCACAGTGCGACGAGCATGAAGGTGACGATATCCAAGGTAAAACTCCTTAAGAGCGCCGCAAGCGGCGGGCGACGAGGCTGTTGGCGACGATCTGCTCGGCAGCGCCCAGCAGAACCCACGCGAGGAATCCCACGGCAAAGCTCGCGGTGGCTGCACCGAAACCGAGCCCGCCGACGGGCGAAAGCACGATGGTCAGGGCCGCTAAAGCCAGCAGGGCGTTTCGCACCAGCAGCGCGGGCGAGATGGGCTGAACGGCCCCGCCGCAGCCACACTCGATGCCCGTGCGTCCGCGCATGAGGTTGATCGCCATAGACGCGGCGTAGAGCGCGAGCAGCGCGACAGCGCCGAGCGCCGCAGGTGTGCGCCCGAGCGGCGTGAGGAGCCCGACGACGACAAGCACCTCGGCAGCGGTGAGGGCCACGGCAGCAGGCTTGACGAGCCCTTCTGGAAGCAGGCGATAATCTGCCAGATACCCTGTAAAGGCCGTAAAGTCCGAGAGCTTGTGCCAGGCCGACTGCGTGAAAACGAACGCCACCAGCGTGAGGGCAGCAGCGGACAGGAGAGGCTGATCTGCGAGCATCAGGCCACCTTTATTCGCGGGCCATCAGAACCAGACCCGCGCCCGAATCGCGGTGCGCGCTCGGCTTGAGGGCGAACTTCGCCTCCGGGTCGATCTCGTAGCGGATGATCTTGTGACCTTCTTCGTTGAAGCCGAAAAGGACCGGGTTTTTGCCCTCTGTGACGCTTATCGATATGAGGTCTTCGACCACCGAGCGGTAGAGCGTGGTTTCGTCCCTGACATGGACGGCCCAGACTTCACTTGCCGCGTCCTTGTGGCTGCCGTCGGTTGCGCCTTCATGCATGGTGACAAAGGCCACGTCATGGGCTTCGTTGTAGGTAAGGACGGAGAACCCGCCCGCGCCCCAGCCGCCCTCGATACCCTTGGTGATCGAGAAGGTCTTGGTGAGGTTGGGTGTGTCCTCGGCGTCGGACACGCGGTAGATAGTTCCTCCGTAGGAGACGAAGAGCAGCTCGTTGCCGCGCCGCGCCGCGTTCACAAAGAGCGGATCCTTGTCGACGTCGAAAACCGGCTCGGACTTGAAGGCCTCGTAGTCACCATTCGCCGTGATCACGTAGCTCGAGACGGTGCCGTCGCCGCAGAGCGAGGAGAATTTCAGGCCCTCGGTGGCCGGATAGATACTCCAGCAGCCCGGGGTCGGTACTTCGGCCAAGATGCTTCCCTTTTTGAGGTCAATCACCGTCACGGAGGCTGCCGGGGTCGCGTTTTGTACAAACACGTAGTTTTCGTCCGCGCTGAGTTGCAGGAGGTGGGCGTAGGGGCCGACCATCGCGGCTCGGGGCGGCAGTTCGATCTCCTGCCGAATTTTGAGCGTGCGGGTATCGAAGACCTGCAGGTACTGGTGCATGGGCCCGCGCACGAGGCGGTCCATGTAGACGCCCATGGTGTAGCCCCGCGTCCCTGCGCTGTTGATGAGCCCCTGCGCCATCAGGCCGGTGCTGAACTGGCCCATGTACGCCAGGTCGCCTGTTGCGCTCCAGATGTGCAGGCGACTGGC
>JBMDWS010000473.1:0-7168 GCA_048594695.1 Truepera sp.
GGGTGAGGACGGTAAGGCTGAGGGCTTTGAGGGGCTGGTTCTTCATGATGGTGTTTCCTTTGCTGGTGGTGAGAGGGTGGAGGGAGGCGGACGGGTCGGTTTCAGGGTTCATCGTGGTTCCTTTCAGGAGAGGGGCTCGAGGGGTTTCTGCGGGTGCTGGCCGACCCAGATGAGTGACGCAACGGGTCTTTGGGTGGCGGTTGGCGAGAGGCTTAAACCTTCGCTCAGGCGGTGGAGGTTGGATTCGCGGCGCAGGCGCTGGAGCTTGTCTCGCTGCAGGATGCTGAGTATGTCCAGGTTGTTCACGTAATTCTCCTTATCTCTTTTAGCTTGCCTGTCCGGCTTGCTTGAAGTAAGAATGCCAAAGCGTCCGTTACCCCATCGGGACGCCATCGTTACGTTCGTTCGGGGTTTCACAAGGTGTGACGCAGATGCCGTAAAATGGAGTCACCACCATGACGACCGCAGCCGCGACGCACGCCGTCCAGCTCTTCGGCCCGCCTACCTTCCGTTCGGGGGCGGAAACCATAGTCTTTCTACCTGACAAGCGCCACCAGCTCTTGGCGTATCTGGCTTATCGCGGTACTTGGGTGAGCCGCGAAAGCCTCGCCGAACTGTTCTGGACCGGGTCATCGGATACCGTCAGAGGCAACCTGCGTCGCCTCTTGGGACGGGTTCAGAAGCTGCCTTGGCTCACGGGTCTGGAGGTCGAGCGTTCCCGCGTCCGCTGGAACGTTTCGACCGACGTCGCTGTCTTCAATGAGGCCTTGCTAGAGGAAGGAGGGGACAGAGCTACGATGCTCTATCAGGGCCCGCTTCTGTACGAGCTCGAGGGCTATGACGACAGCGACTTTGTTACTTGGCTCGAGGTTGAGCGGGCTCTGCTAACCGCAAGATGGCGCGAAGACCTACTCCAGCGCGCAGCGGCTGCACGAAACGGAGGGCGAACCAAACGACAGCTCGACCTTCTCGGATCTCTGCTTAGACAAGAGCCCTTCGATGAGGAAGCACTTCAGTTCTATCTAGTAAACGCAACCGATGCGGGCCAAGCCCGTCAGGCCCTCGAGCTTTTTGAGGTATTTGAGAAGAGGCTCCAGCGGGAGCTAGGGATCACGCCGAGTTCGAAAACGCTCCAACTCGTGCGAGAGGCGCGGAAGCGCCTAGACCGAGCTATTGACGTCATGCCCATGCTGGTGCCCACAGACGCCGGATCACCTGTAGCTCCAGCCCGTACCCTGGTAACGAGGACGCTTCCTAAACCTGTGACCTCGTTCGTAGGGCGTGACCTCGAGCTGGCCGACATTACTCACCTGCTCCTACATGCCTCGTGTAGCGTCCTGACAGTTCTAGGGCCGGGTGGCGTCGGTAAAACGCGGCTCGCGTTGCAGGCCGCAACCGAACTTGAGCCTCATTTCGCAGGTGGAGCTTATTTCGTTAGCCTCGCCCCACTGGCCCATCCCGAAGCCATCCTGCCCCAGATCGCTAAAACTCTTGGCGTGACCGCGCCACCGGGCGGAGAGCTGCTCGAGGCGGTCACCGGGTATCTTATTGGTAATGCTAGTCTCATCGTGCTGGATAACTTCGAGCACGTCATGGGTGGCAGCATGATCGTCAGCGACCTCGTGTCGGCTTGCTCTTCACTGCGGGTGATTGTGACCTCGCGCGAGCGCCTCTTGCTTGACGAAGAACACCTTTTCCATCTTTCGGGACTGCCTTTACCTACCATAGCATCATCATCTGAAGACGCTCGCGCTTTCGACAGTACCCGCCTGTTCATCGAGCGGGCCAAACGAGTTAGCATTTTGCTCGACCTGGGCGATGATGAAGTTGCCGCAATCGCGAAGATCTGTACGCTCGTCGAGGGGTCCCCGCTTGGCATTGAGCTAGCAGCCACCTGGATGCGGGCGTTACCTGCTGCCGAGATCGCCCACGAGATCGGTGCGTCACTGGACTTCCTAGCTTCGGCGTCGCGCAACACAGTCGACAGACACCGCAGCCTCAGGGCCACTTTCGACTACTCCTGGCAACTCTTGAGTGACGCCGAGAAAAACCTGCTCGCCAAACTTTCGGTGTTCCGGGGTGGTTTCACTAGAGAGGCGGCAACTTACGTCGCTGAGGCGAACCTCGCGCTGCTGAGCGCCCTGATCGACAAGTCCCTCCTCCGCTTCATCGCCAATCGCTACGGCTTCCACCCACTCATTTGGCAGTTCGCCAGGGAGAAGCGTCAAGCCGCCGACGGATCGGAAGAACTGAATGAGAGACACGCCGCTTTTTTCGCACAACTCGTTGAAGCTACAAAGGTGCCGGGGGGTGAGCAAGTCCAGGCCCTTAAACGCCTCGACCTCGAGTATCCTAATGTGCTTCAAACCCTAACCTGGTGCGCAGTGAACGCGGCGCAAGATAGCGGTCTTCGCTTAGCGGGCGGTCTAGAAGTGTTTTGGTCGTCCAGGGG
Source organism: Truepera sp. (assembly GCA_048594695.1). Classification (GTDB taxonomy): domain Bacteria; phylum Deinococcota; class Deinococci; order Deinococcales; family Trueperaceae; genus Truepera. Next base: position 2,453 of record JBMDWS010000473.1, read on the forward strand.
TCGCTTCGATGAAGGGTACGACTGGCTGCAGAAACTTTTGGCGCGCGAACCGGGCGGGCAGGATTCCACGCTGTACTCGTCGTCGAGGCGAAGCGCACTCAATGCTGCAGGCACGCTCGCGAACAAACGCGCCGATTATGAAGCGGCGCGCGTCCACTTCAGCGAACTCGCGGAAGCCGCGCATGAAGCGGGCGACACAGCCTGTGAGATCAACGCGCTTAACGGCCTGGGGATGACCGCCCAAGCTGTTAGGGATTACGACCAAGCGCGCCAGCATTATGAGCAAGCGTTAGATCTGCTGGAACGTCTGCAGCTCCTGCCGGCACTCAGTGTCACGTTGAAGAATCTGGGGAACGTCGCGATGGAGCAGCACGACTTCCCAAAAGCGAAACGTCTCTACGAAATGAGCCTCGCGTATAGCCAGCAAAGCGGACACCAGATCAATCTCGCTATCGTCAAAGTCAACCTGGGGTTGGCACACTACCGACTTGGAGACTTGGCAGTAGCTACAGACCAGCTTCTGGACGCACTCGAGTTCGCTCGCGCCCTGCCTTACCTTCCAGCAACCGTAAGTTCACTAGGGTTTCTGGGCGTTGTCCATATCGATACAAGGGCGTTCGCGGAGGCTGGGGGCTACTTAGGAGCAGCGTTGTCGCTCTGCTGGGAGTATAGCGACAAGCCTGGGCTGGCGTTCACGCTGGAGAACCTCGCGAGCTGGCAGGCGGCGCAGCTCCGGCTTACCGAAGCCGCCCTCTTGTGGGGAGCTGCCGACGCTTTGAGACAGTCGTTGCGCTTCCCTCTGGAGCCGAGTTGGCAAGGTAGGTACCGGAAGTTCGTCGGGGCTGCTGAGGAGAGGTCGGATGTGGTGGCTTTTCGGGGAGCGTGGCAACGCGGTCAGATTCGCCCACTCGTGGAGATGGTGAGCTGGGCGCAAGCGCTCGCAAAAAATGGTCGTGACGTGGCCTAGAGCAGCGTAAAGCGAATTAGGAAGCGCGACACTATCCCGAGACCTCGTTCAGTGAGTCATGAGCCACTACCTGGTTTTTGCGGGTTTTAGATGCTGCACGTTCGAGGGTTGGAGGGAGTATAAGAACAATCACAACCTGAGGGGAGAGGCGGAACACGCCGCACGGACACAACTGCGCTGGTGCAACTGGGCTGAACTGGTGGACCTTCAGACCAGAGAGCGGCATGAGGTGACGCTTCCGACAGAAAAATAGAATCTAATGGCAAAGCTATAACCTGAGGGTGACATGCCCTCGCAAGTCAGTAAGAAAAGTTGATCGTCACGCGCAAATGAACGAATAGCTGTCTCGGCGTTATAGTCATGTCCCCCTGCCTTCATGTCAACGCGACGTCACTCTATGGTCATGCCGCCTTGGCTACTTTGATGGTGCTTAAACGACCTCAGACCAGGCTAGATGAAAGGCACACCATGATCCAGCACGCCCAACCCGTTACCACACCTATAAGCAGCCGCACCCTCCGGCTCGACCACCGCCTCCTCGGCATCGTCGCCATGGCGACCGCCCCCGCCATGACCCTCGAAGCCGCGCGGCATGGCTTCGAGCGAGTCGCCAACGAGCAGACCGACCCCGTCGGTGCCTTACTCTACGCCCTCTTCGCGCTGGGCTGGCTAGCCTCGGTGCTCGGTCTCTGGCAGCTGCGAGCTACTGGCAAGAGCCGCGCGGGTCGTGCCCTGCTCGGGCCCACGATCCTGACCATCACGCTCGCGGTGCTCCAGTCTCCAATGGACCTGCTGCCTATCGCTACGAGCCACCCGCTCTATATGGTGACCGATCTCGCCTGGCCGCTCAGTATGCTTCTCACGCTCGTGGTCGGCGTCGTCGTCGCGTTGGTCGGGCGTCTCGAGGGATGGAAGCGTTTTGTCCCGCTCTACTGCGGGATCGCGATGCCTTTGGCCCTGGTGTTCATGGCTTTTGGCGTAGACATGACTGCCCTCATACCCTACCTGTTCGATGTTCATACTGTGACAGGTTGGGCGCTCCTCGGGTACGTGGTCCTCACCACGCCACCCGCCGCCTGAGACTGCGAGGTTACTGATTTGACTAGCGATCCCCTCCATACTTCCGGGTCAGCGTCTGACACTGCCCTCCTCGTCATCGACGTACAAAATGACCTGTTCGCCGAGCCTCATGCCGTCTTCGATGGTCCTCGCATTCTCTCTAGTATTGGGCAGGTTATCTCTCAAGCTCGAAGAGCAGGTTCAGCAGTGATCTTTATCCAAGATAAAGACGTTGCGCCGATAGGTAGCGACGGTTGGCAGTTGCACCCCGATCTTGATGTACATCCCGAGGACATCAAGATCCAGAAGGCTTATGCCGACGCCTTCTACCAGACCACCCTGTTAGAGACGGTTAAATCACGGAGCGTCAAGCGCTTGGTGGTCGTGGGCTGCACGACGGACGCTTGTATCGACATGACCTGTCGGGCGGGGGTGAGCTTGGGCTTCGACGTGGTACTGGTTGCGGACGCGCACACCACGAAAAACAACCGTTTCCTGAGCGCTGCCGACAGTATCGCGTATTACAACGTGATTTTGGATGGCTTCGGCAGCGAGGACAGTATCGGGTCGGGCAAGCACCAGATTATGGTTGGTAACTCGGGAGACGATCTGTTTGGCTCTAACGTCTAAGTGAAGCGATTAGATTCGGTGAGGGCAGGTTCTCTCAGCGAGTTCATGGCTAAAGCCTGCGTGGAACCAAAGTGCGTGATGAAGACGAGTGTTAAGTAGCGCTTTTTGTCCAACACCTTGCGCGTGCTGCTTTAGTCCCGTTTTGGGTGCTGTTGCCCGCATATTCATCCTCGCCCGAAGACCAAGGGACGTGTGACAAAACATGTCATCGAGGAGTGCGACGAGAGTGATTGTCGCACTCCCCCCCCACCAGCGCAAGGACAACGAGCCATGACCATCTCAACCACTGAAGCTCATTTCCCGACCCGAGCCGACTTTCCCCTTGGAAAAGACCCGCAAGCCTACTGCTGGCGCACGCTCGAGTGGCTCAAAGATCGGCACCCGACGTTCGTCACCGACGCCACTAAAGCGAAAGAACTCTACCTATGAGCATGCGCTTGCCGAACTCTGCACGACTTATGACGCTGAGTGCGCAGCAGGGTTGTGGGCCCGTTACCGCGACCGTCCGCTGTTCGTATCGCCCCAACTTGAGCCCACCGCCTACGACTTCAGTCTGGGCGCGATCAGTAATCACGGCTTGGCGCGCGATCGTCGGGAAAACCGTAGGAGGCGCCAGGTGGCGTGGCCCCGTGAGTGGGTAGACGCAGCGGCGCGCATCCCGTACCGGACCTGGCTGACAGCCTGACCATGTTTTGGCTCGAGGCTGCTGACGAGGCATTGGCGAGCTACCAGCGGAAGCCGCTGCGGGCAGTGGCTTAGGGGACGAGGTCAGCGAATTCCGGCGGGATCGGCACCTCGTCACCTTTCAGGGGTTTCGGCATCTTCGCGAATCGCATACCGCCGTACCTGCTGGCGGGCTGACCCTCGTGGTCCACAATTTCATGCCAAACGACGCTCTGCCCGTCGGGCGTGACCTTGCCGAGGGTGCCGGGTGCAGTAGAGACGGCGCGGGCGACCTTCATGCCGGGGGCGATCATGAGCAAATCCTCCGCCTCATTTTACCGCCGCAGGACGCGTCAGGCGCGCTCAGACGAAAGAGTAAGCTGGAGCGTTCCTGACGACAACCCGCACCCACGCGGGTGCTGCTTGCCCGGGAGCAGGCGCGGGTCATGACGGGCTGTTGACGGGAAGCGCATTCGCTATAGCTGGATAGAGGGACAGCGCGTCATGCTCGTGTCACGGAACAACGCGTATCTTTTTGTCATGAACGACACTCATAGGGAGCGTAAGACGATGAAACACATCAAGAGCTTGGTCCTTGTTCTCTCTCTTTGCGCAGTTGCCGCTTGCAATCAGATAAAGCCGGGAACGCCCGGAAACCCCGGCTCCAATCCAGGTGGCGACCCGGGGAATGTTGGTGGGCTCGAGGCGGGGATCATGAAAGGTGTCGTGACCAACAGCCAGGGTGCGCCACTCGAGGGTGTCGAGGTATACGCCGACAATACCCTCCTCTACGACTCCAACCTGCTCGCCGCAACCGACGCCAGCGGCACCTACCGGATCGACCTGAGTATCCTCAACACAACCTGGCACGCAGGCGCATCTTTGCAGACGACCTTCGAGGGCGAAACCTATGAGATATCCCTCGCGCCCGATGATGACAGCATTTTCGCTACCTCTACCGGCGCAATCCGCAACTTTACCTGGAAGACGTCGGGAGAGCGACCTGAGGGCGACAGCTACTACGGTTCGGTCGTTTACGTTTATGGTGACTACAGCGTGGACTTTAGCCTCGATAACGTCGAGCTGACCCTGACGCCCGATGGCCCGCTCATCGACGGTAGCACCGGGCAGACCCTCGTCGTGGAAAGTGTCGGCGGTCAGATCGACGACGTGCCGATAGGCCGCTACACGGTGACGGGGCGCTACCTGGACCCGAGCGGCGCGGTGCGTCCGATGCTCATCGCTTCCGAAGGAGGCAGCGATTTTGCCACCTCGAAGTCGATGACTTTTACCAACGACTCGTACTACGGCACAATAATGGAGATGACCGTCAAGCCACAGTAAAGCTCCGCTCAGCGCTGTGGTGCGCTTCGTCCGGTACCTGCACGAATTGCCGC
>JBMDWS010000474.1:0-3644 GCA_048594695.1 Truepera sp.
CCGGGCGCTCGAGGGTGGGTCCGAAGTCTCGACCTGACGCGGCGTCGAAGGTTCGGAGCTGTCGTGCTCTCATGTAAAAACCTCTCTTCAGTTCACTGAAGAGAGGTTTTGGTTGGTAAAGCGTTTAGAAGATCAGGTTAAGGATGAAAAGTAGGATAACCGCTCCGATAACAGCCCAGATAAACGATGCTATCGTCGTCGGACGGTCTGCACCGGGCGACTGATTCCCGATTCCGACGCGGTCGCCAATAAAACCACCGATAAACGCGCCGACAATCCCGACAATGATATTGCCGAGTAACCCAAGACCAGTACCTTGGACGATGAGACTACCAAGCCAACCAGCTAGGCCACCGAAGACGATCCATAAGATGATATTCATATTTGAGAGCCTAAGCCGATTCACGCCGTCTAACGTGTCTCGCAGTTACAGTTCAGTACGTGTGAAAGTTCCTGTCTCCTCGTGCGGTAACGGGGAGTTTGTTGTGCACTTTGCCCGTCTTGATCTCGCTTTGGGCACGGTTATGCCCTAGGCAGGATTGGAATGAACAGAACTTCCAGGCGCCGTGCGAGGACGCGGCCTAATCGGTTTCTATAGAGGCGGGTTTGGTGTCCTTCTCGAGACTGCACCGTCCCGTCGAGCCGTTTGGCGAGGCCCGTCGCCTCTAACCGAAGGATGTCGAGGTCGAACGTTCTATAAGGCGAAGCGGGCAGCGGACGACCGGGGGCCACGTCTTCCAGAAAACGGGAGGCCAAAAGCCAATGCAGGTGCGGCTCGCCGTTGCCAAGAAGCTAGTAGTTTATCTTGAGGAGCTGGTAATGCGCCTGCATGGCCCGACCGACTCGCAGCACCTCGAGCCAGAACAGTGTAGCCTCGCCTTCGCTTAGGTCGGTAGGTTCTACGGCGTGAGGGCCGCGCCAGATCACCGCCGCGTAACCGCGCTGAACGCCCCTTTTATGCAGATAGGCGTCGCAGAGGTCGCTGGCATAAAAGCGTAGCCTCGAGCCTGTTTCCTGCGGGCGACCCTCGGCGCATAGGCGACACGACATCCCTGCGAGGCGCTCGCCGTAGTCGACGGGCCAGCCTTCAGGCATCTATTCCCGCGCCACCGTACCCGTGATCATGCCCGAGGGTTCGTCGACGGGCACGAAGATCTCATTGGGGTTGTCCATGCCGAACGGGCTCAGGTCGACGAGCAAGCGGTGTTCATTGGGCATGGTCAGCGAGATTTCGCTGATGTCCGGTGCGTCCTCGAGCGCCCGCTTGCCCATCAGGTAGAGGGTCTGCTGCACCGATTCGCTGTCGTCGTGAACGGCGAAGACCTCGAGCAGGGCCGTGCGGACGGCGCTGTAGGTGCCGTTAAAGTCGGCGTCGCTGCTCGTGTAGGTCCAGACCGCCATCAGGTTGGTGCCGAAGGGGCGGTCAGTGGCTTCCTTGAGGGTCGTGTAACCGTCCTTGATGTACCCCCGGAAGGCCGAGCCCGTCGTTTTGAGGATCGACAGCGACTCGATACTGCCGGTCAGGGTCGCGCCGTCCCGTGTGCGGCTCACGACTGCCTTGCGGATCTCGCGGCTGGCCCCGTTAAAGGCGTGGGTGTGCGGTTCGCCTGAAACTGGAATGCGCGACCAGAGCCGCTCGCGCAGGGTGGCGGTGGCTTTGCTGAGGTGTGAGAATTCGAGGAAGTGCTCGGTCAGAATGAGCCCGAACGCCTCGATACTACTAAAGTCGTGCTTTTTGGCGAGCGCGTAGACAGTGTTCTTGACGGTATCGGTCGGGACGACGGAGCTGTTGTCGCCCTCTAAGTAGGCGTTTTCCAGTGCTCCCTCGAGCAGCACGTCGACAGACACGTCGAGCAGATCGTGACCGCTTGGCGTCTTGCTGACCTTGACGAGCCGGACCTTGACCTTACCGTACGAATTTTCCTTGAGATAGACGCCCATTCTTGGCCCCCTTTGAAATACCTGTCAGTCCATGCGTTCAGCAAGCTCGTCATGTCGACCCGCCTTGCGGCCAGAGACTGTATCGATATGCGAAAGGGAAGCGAGCGCGTTTTCCCTCACGCTGTGCCTGAATTTACGATAGCACGGGCGAAATCGCTTTGTTAAGCAGGTTGGCGTTCGACCTCTGGGCGACACTCGGCACAAACCGATGGTTCGTCGAACCGTGTCTTGCCTGAGCGTCGTATCCCTCTCCAAACAGGATTTTTGGGCGCTGTTTCGTATGATGGACGTGTGGCGACGACCCTGACCGACCTGCGTAACCGCCTCAGGCGCCCGCTGACGCTCGAGCTTAGGAGCGGGTGTCAGGACACGGCGGTGCGGGGCGGGCTCGAGCGCCTCCTGGAAACGGTCGGGGGTCCCTTCGACGACCTGCGCGAGCTGATGCGCGGCTACGCCCTGCTCACGCCGGATGCGCGGGCTGAGCGGGTAGGGCGGGCACTGGAACTGCTTGGTCCGGGGACGGAGATCGAGGGGTTGTCTCCAGAGAAAACCCAGCCAAGTCCTGCGCCCTCCCGCAGCGTGCCGCGCCTAAGCACCGCGACAGCCGTGCCCGACACCGACTTCACCACGACCGACCTCGACGCTGAGCTCGAGTCCCAGCACCTCGACCTCGGTCGGCAGGCGTCCAAAAAACTCGCGCCGCTGGGCTTGAAAACCTACCGGGATCTGCTCTTTTACTACCCCAAACGCTACGAGGACCGCCGCGCCCTGCCGAGCTTTTCCGCACTTGGTGAGCAGGAGTCTGTCACAGTCATCGGCACCGTGACGGGTCGCAAGCTGACCAAGGCCAAGAGCGGCATGACGGTGATGCGCGCGTTTCTCGAGGACCCGCACGGGGCACGGCTCGGGGCGGTATGGTTCAATCAGCCCTGGCTGGAAAAGCAGCTCTTTCCGGGACAGCGCATCATCGCGACCGGTAAGGTCAAGCGGCGTGGCTCGGTAACCGAAATGAACGTCGCGCACTTCGAGATCGACGACGATTCGGAATCGCTCTCGTCCGGGCGCATCGTCGGGATTTATGGCGCCACGCAAGGGCTGTCACAAGCGTTTCTGCGGCGGGCCGTGAAGCGGCTTTTGGACGCGCTTGCTATCGTCCCGGACCACCTACCGAAGAGCATCGTCGAGCGCTTTAGTCTCGTCTCACTCGACGAAGCGCTGCGCGAGGTGCATTTCCCGACGGGGGAGAAGCCGCTTGGGGCGGCGCTGCGGCGGCTCAAGTTCGACGAGTTCTTGTTTCTCGAGCTGCGTGTGCTGTTAAACCGCGACACCACGCTGCTCGGCAAGCACTTTACGGTTAGGAAGCGCGACCTGGACGCCTTCGAGTCGAGCCTGCCCTTTAACTTCACCAAGGCGCAGCGCCGGGTGCTGGACGAGATCATGACCGACATGGGCAACCCCAAGCAGATGGCGCGGCTCCTGCAGGGAGACGTGGGCTCGGGTAAGACGGCTGTGGCAGCAGCGGCGATGTATGTCGCGGTCAAAAACGGTTTTCAGGCGGCGCTTATGGCTCCGACCGAAATCCTGGCGCGGCAGCACTACCTGAACCTTATGCAGTACCTGCAACCCCTCGGCGTGACCTGCGACCTCTTCATCGGCTCGGCGGCGACCCGCGAGCGGCGCTCGGCGCGGGAGCGGCTCGCGTC
>JBMDWS010000475.1:0-2868 GCA_048594695.1 Truepera sp.
CGTGTCGGCAAAGTACCCCATGCCGATGAGGTGGACGAGAACCGCCTCGAGCGGCGCGTTGCCCGTCCTCTCCCCTTTCCCCAGACACGTGCCGTTGATGGCCCCGCAGCCTTCACGGATGGCAGCGAGACAGTTTGGGACGATCAGCCAGAGGTCGTTGTGAGGGTGAAACTCGAGGCTCTCTGGTTCCAGACCGAGGCCGCGCAGCTCCCGAAAAAGGCGCGGGACGCTGCGCGGCAGCGCCACGTCATCGTAGGGCAAACCTAGCCCCATCGTGTCGCACACGCGAATCTTCGGTTTCAGCTCGGGGCCATAGCGTTCAGCAAGTTCAAGCGCCGCTTCGGTAAAAGGCAGGATGAAGTCGAGCGGGGCGCGGGTGGCGTCTTCCAGGTGCAAGCGAGGCCGGATGCCCGCCTCGAGCACAGTCCGAACGGCGCTCAGATACGCCTCGGCAGCCTGCCTCCGCCCGCCCGGTTTGTATTTGTGAAACGTGTGGTAGTCGCTCGCCGAGGCCAGCATTCCCGTTTCCTTCACCCCGAGGGCGCGTATTCGTTCGGCGTCCTCGCGCTTGGCGCGTACCCAGGTCGTCGGTTCGATGGGTGCGCCCGAGCGGTAGCGCTCCAGAGCACCCTCCAGAGCGCGCCGGTCCGACTCGCTATAGATGAAGAATTCAGCCTGCCGGATCGCGCCACTCCTGCCCGTAAAGGCGCAGTGAATGTCGTAGATCGCAAGCGCCTGATCGGTCGTGAGGGGAAGCCCGCCCTGCTGCCCGTCGCGGTGAGTGGTTTCGGTGGTCCACACCTCGGCGGGTAGACCTTCCGGCCTCGTGATCCAGTCGTAGCGCGGGAAGGACTCGGGCGGGAAGCTGTCCGGAAAGTAGTCGGGGGTGGAGACGTCCTCGACCATCAGTCGGCTCCAGCCGGGAAAGAGGCGTTGTGAACTTCCCTATAGGGCAAGAAGGCGGACCGCTCGGCTTCGATGAGCAGATCGGGATCGACGACGGTCAGGTGATAGTCGGCGCTGCGAAACGCCTCAGGGGTCTGAGGCACGCAGGCGTAGCCGTCCCCGAGGATGGTCTGCGTGCGTGCGGCAGCTCGGGCAGCGGTCAGCGGCGTGCGGGCCACGACTGCCACGCGCAGCGCGGGCGCCTCTTTACCCAGCGCCAGATGGGCCGCCAGCAGGTTCATGAGGGTCGGCGTGTCGTCGCTCAGAGCCTTTAGCTGCGCGGCGACAGCCGCCGTCTGATAGGTCAGCAGGTCGGTTGCAGGGTCCTCGGGTAGAGGCTCTGCAACCCGCGTACCCCCACGCCGATGCTGCTCGAGGTAGCCCCTGCGCTGGAGCGTCCGGTAGGCAGCCGCCACCGTGTTGTAGTTTATATTTAATGACTTAGCTAGTTCTTTCACAGTTGGCAATACGTCGCCCGACTTGAGTTTGCCGAACCTCACTATCACGCCAAGCTGCCCAATTAACTGCTCTTGGATGGGAATACTTGAGTTCTTATCGACCGTCACGTTCATACGGTTATTTAACTACTCTATTAGTTTTAAATCAAGGGCTTATATGACAACGCGTACCCGCCCGGTAGAGCGCCTTAGCCAAGCAGCCCGAAGAATCTAAAGTGCTCGAGCGCCCCCGCCAGCAGGAAAAACCCGACGATACCGATAATCCACAGCATCGTTTCGCGGGCCTCCTTCTGCAGCCGCACCTGCCAGCCTGCAAAGCGCGCCTCGAGCCGCTGACCCCACATCATGTGGGCTACAAGGAGCAGGACGGGCGGCAGAATAAAGATGAGGTTATAAACTACAAGGATTGGCAACCACTGCACCGGGCTGAGGTCTGCTCCAGTCAGAATGCCCACCGCTCCGAGGTAGGGGAAGGCCGTGGGGAACTCGAGCACCGTAACGGTGATCCCGAGCAGGAAAGTCGCCGTGAGCGTGCGAGCGTCGGGTGGCGCTGTGTCGGTTTTCCCTCGGCTAGGCGCCAGAAAACTGTAGATGAGCATGGCCGCGCCGACGATACCCTGCAGCGCGTAGGCGACGGGGTGCTCGAGGGCTGTTCCAAACCTTCCCAACAGTGTGTCCAGCCCCATCATGAGCAGCACGCCAAGCGTCAGGTAGGTCAGGAAGATGGCGCAAATATACGTTGCCACCCGGACGTGCGCGCCGCGCTGGGTGAGCATCATCAGCGTGACAGCGAGCGCCGAGGGGTTGATGCTGTCGAGGAGCGCCAGTCCAACCAGACTCAGAAGCGTTTGGGTCATCCAGCCAGTCTACGGATACCCAAACCAGGGTCGGGAAGTGCCGGAAGTCATGGGGCGAACATCGCCAGGGCAAGTTTGTTATCATTCGTCAGGGTTGAACGCGCAACAAGAACATTCGGGTGTTGCCTGAATGCTGGAGGAAACACTGACGTGGACGCAAAAGCAATCGTTGTAACTTCGGGCAAGGGGGGTGTCGGCAAGACCACCACCACCGCCAACGTAGGAGCCGCGCTCGCGCAGCTCGGTGAAAAAGTCGTCGTCATCGATACGGACGTGGGGCTTCGCAACCTCGACGTGGTCATGGGCTTAGAGGGTCGCGTCGTTTACGACCTCATTGACGTGTTCGAAGGGCGCTGCAAACTCAAACAGGCCCTCATTCGCGACAAGCGGGTGGAGAATCTCTATCTGCTCGCCGCTTCGCAAACCCGCGACAAGAGCGCGCTATCCGAAGAGCGGATGCAGGAAACGGTCAAGAAGCTGCTCGAGGAAGAGTCCTTCGACCGCATCCTCATCGACTCGCCCGCCGGGATCGAATCGGGCTTCCAGACAGCCTCGAGCGCCGCCGAAGGTGCTCTCGTGGTGGTCAACCCCGAAGTCAGTAGCGTCCG
>JBMDWS010000476.1:0-3233 GCA_048594695.1 Truepera sp.
GCGTGCTCAGGTCGAGTGTCCGCCCCGCGAGACTGACTCTGGCCCACGGGCTGCGGGCAAGTTGTCGCAGGGTGACCCCTCGCCAGCGCCGCTGCCACGCCTCCGCGCCGACCGTGACGACGGTGACCCGGTGGCCCCGCTGGACCTGGGGGGCGGCCAGCTCAACGGCGGCGCGCACAGTGCCCGAAGCGCCCTCGTCGGGGTCTTGGGGCAGTTTGAGCGTACCGAGGATATGGAGCAGGTTCATGGTGTTCACCCCTAACCCGAGATGGACGGGCGGCCCTGCCCGGTGAGACGTTCGTACTGCTGGCCCAGCCAGTCGGAGAGCAGGCGGCCCGGTCGCTCCCGCGCGCGCAGAACATGCGCGAGCCGCGAGCCGAGGGGGAGGAGCTGAACGTGTTCTGTGACCACCTGCCGAACGCTGCGCGAACGCCCGGCGACCAGGCTGAGTGAGGCGAGCAGCAGGTCGCGGGGCTCCGTAGCGCGGCAGGGCTCGGTGAGCGGCGGCATGGGCGGGGCGCTCCGGGCGCGTTCGTACATGGCCTCGAGCCCCCCCATCCAGCTTTCCCCCGCGTGAACGGCCGTGATGCGTTCGGCGGTCTCGTCACCCACCTGCTGACGCAGCCCTTCATCTGCCAGCAGTTCCTGCAGCCTGGCGCAGTAGGCCTCGAGGGTCGTTCGGGTAATCACGGCTTTGGGAAGCGCCGGGTCGTCCAGCGTCATGACGCCCGCGTTCGGCACCGGGCTGAAGGTCAGGACCGGAACGCCGTAGAGGCCCGCCTCGAGGAGCGAGGTAGCCGAGCCGAAGGGGAACGAGTCGACGTAAACGTCTGCGGCCTGATGAAAGAGGCTTAGATCTGTGCGGCGACCGAGCGCCCTGAGGCGTCCGCCCGAACGTGCTTCCTCCGCTGCCCAGCGGCCCTGGGCCTCAGGCCCCACGACGAGGACCGTGACGCCCTGCTCGCGGGCGAAGGTGCCGAGGATGCGGGCAAAGTCCACCTCGCCCAGCGCGGTGTACTTGTAGGGTAGCGCGACCGAAAAGACGAGCTTTTCCCCAACCCCAAGCCCGAGCTGTCGTTTGGCCTCGGCGCGGGTGAGCGTTCGTTCGGGGCTCTGCAGCGGCAGGGGAAGGAGGGCGCTATGGGCGGCCGGGACGCCGCGCCGGCTTACGCTCAGGTCTTGCCCCGAGTGGCGAAAGTCGACGATCAGGCTCGAGACGCCCCGTGACAGCCAGAAAACGTGGTCGGCCTGATTGAGGAGCACGACGGGTGCTGCGTGGCCCACTCCGGCAGCGCCGAAAGCCAGGAGCGGCAGCACGTCGTAGGGGTGCGTATGGAGCACCACGAGGTCGGTGTCCTCCCTGAGGCGGGCGAGCTGCCGCGCTTTGCCGAGCAGACCGCTGGGCCGTGTATCGAGGTTGAAGATGCGCCCGCCCGACCTCTCGACGCATTCGCGCAGCATGGGCGGCGGGGTGAGCGTCCGCTGGTGTGTCAGGGCGACCGAGTGCTGCCTTGCGGCGTCCCGGTCGATCCAGCGCCACAGCAGCCGCGTGTGTCCGCCGATGTCGTAGGCCGCCGTCAGGACGTGGAGCACCCGCATCGGTCCCTTGCGCCGTGTTCTTTGGGAGCTGTTCCGGCCCAAACGCTGACGCTCGGCGATACGGAGCAGCAGGGCATCGAGCGCCGGACTGACGTACACTCCCGGGTGATTGGTCGAGGCAAAGTCCGCGGCGGCCCGGGCCGCTACGATGGCGTCCTGGTCGCGGTGGCGGCGCTCTAGCCGCTGCGCCTGTGCGACAAGGGTCAGGAACGTCTGCGCGTTGGCCCCGATGACTGCTTCGGCCTGTGTCAGAAGCGCCTCGAGACTCGCAAAGGAGCCCGTTTCCGGCTGTGGGAGCGAGCTAGTCTGGGTGGACACTGTAGCGGTTTCCCATCTCTCTCCTGAGGGCCAAAAGACTGCCGAGGGCGGCGAGGCCGACGATTGCGAGCGCGGCAGGAACCCTGTAGGGCACCCCCACCACGCCAAGGTTGGGCAGCGCGTGAATGGCGAAGGCTGCCAGCAGCGAGAGTGCCAGCCACTGCACGTTTTGCGCTGTGGGTCTGAACGCGATCTCGCGCCTGAGGATGAAGAACACCACGAGCGCGTAGACGGCGTAGGTGACGAGGTGCGCGGCGCCCAGCCCGGCGAGGCCGAAAACGCGCATCCCCAGCCAGCTCGAGCCCAGGTACACACCACCCCCGACGACCTCGGTCAGTAAAAAAACGAGGCTGCCGCTGCGGGCCAGGATGACAAACGACAGAGTCCAGCTCGAAAACTTGAGAATGTCGCCGATCAGTTGCCACTCGACGATGGCGACCGCTGGGGCAAAGGCGCTACTGTAGACCAGCGGCAGCAGGTACGGTGCCAGCGCGAGCATCCCCAGAATGAGCGGAACGCCGAGCATCATCACGACGCGGTGCTGCTGATTGATGAGCTGCCGCAGGGCGGCAGGCTGAGTGCTCACAGCAGAAACGCGCGGAAAGTAGTCGAGCGCCATGGCCGAGAGCAAAAACCCCAGATACGTGACCGACAGGGTCACGGCGGCGCGGTAGTAGCCGACGCTCGTTTCGCCCAGGATCTTTAGCACCAGAACCGGGATAAGGAGCTGCACGCCGCTGCCCGCCATCATGCTGAGGGTGTAGGGGAGACCAAAGCGCAGGAGTGTACGGGCGGCGCGGGCAACCTCGAGGGGGCGCGTGCGCACGACCGGACGCGGCACATCGCGCAGCAGGAAAAACCGTGAGGTGAGAAACGCGATGAGCGGGACGACCGCCACCGCCAGTGTGATGCCCGCCTCCCCCCAGCGCCACACGGACGCTACGCCCGCCAGCACGCCCAGCACGCTCGTGATCACGCCGATCTGGGCGAGGGACGCGACCCGGTGGTGTGCGTTTAGGATGCCCGTCTGCACCTCCGAAGCGAGGTTGACGACGAGGGCGGCGGCAGCCACCCAGACCGCGCCCGTGTGCACCGGGCCGCCCAGCATTAGGCGGCTGACGGGCTCGCGGAAGGTCACCAGCAGCAGGGCCATCACGCTCCCGGAAGTGAGTGCGAGCACCCAGGCGGCCCGGCGCAGCGCGGCGAAGTGCGCCGTGTCCTCACGGCCCAGCGCCTCGGCACCGAGCCGAACGAGTCCCGTGCCGATGCCGAGCGCCGCGATCAACCCCACAAGGCCGATCAGCCCCTGCACCAGG
>JBMDWS010000477.1:0-6629 GCA_048594695.1 Truepera sp.
GATCTCCTGATCGGTAGCCTGACCACCGAAAGCGGGCATACCGCCGGGACGACCATTGTGGAGGGTTTCGGAAAGAGCGGCGTAGTCGCCACCGTAGATCCAGGTTTTGTCGGCGAGACTCGGACCCATGCCACCGCCGCCAGCTTGACCGTGGCAACCGTAGCAGCCGAGCTTGCCAGTGAAGAGGGCTTTACCTGCGGCAGCGTCGCCGGGTGCGCCTTCGCTTCCTTCAGCTGGTGCGGCGGCAGCCTCGGTTCCTTCAGCAGCTGCGGGTGCAGCGGCGGCGGCTTCGCTACCCGTAGCCGCATCACCCGCGGCCGCACCACCTGAAGTGGCTTCACCGCTTGCGGCTGGCGCGCTGGCAGCAGCTTCGCTTCCGGCAGCAGCCGTCGGTTCAGCTGCTGGAGCTGCTGCGGGTGCGGCAGCGGCCTGCGCCGTGCTTCCAGCGGTTTCGGCGGCTTTGGCCGCTGCTTCAGCGTTTTGCGATGCGGTTTCTGCGGCTTGCGCAGCGGCTTGCGCAGCCTGAGCGGCAGCTTCGGCAGCTGCAACGATTTGGGCGTTGGCCTGGTCAGCGGTTCCGTTTCGCTGACATGCGGCAAGTCCCAAAACAAGGAAAAGCGCGGCTATGGAGTACCTCAAAGAATTTTTCATGCCAAGTAAACAATAGCAGATCAGAAGCGGCGTTCTCAAGGCGCACCTACAATTTTTTGGCTTAGTGATAAGCATATTTTTGTTTACCGATAAGGCTTCGACAACATAAGCCGGAGAACGAAAAGGCTCTTTGTTGCCCTATATTTCGCATTCGCCTCGAGGTGATTTGAACGCAATCGCCCCTGCACTTAGAAGGGCAAGGGTCCAGGTCAGGAGTAGACGCAAAGACAAAAAAAGGGCCGCCTTCAGGGCGGCCCTTTGATGAGAAAATCTGCTTTACTGGTTGTTGTCGTCCGTCGCGTCTTCGGCCTGATCTGCGGCGTCGTTCGCAGCATCAGAAGCGTTGTCTGCAGCGTCGCTGGCAGCGTCCGAGGCACTGTCTGCGGCGTCGTTGACGGCGTCGCCTGCGTTTTCGGTAGCATCCTGAACGGCGTCACCAGCGTTCTCGGCGGCGTTGTCGATGGCCTGCCCGGCATCTTCAGCGGCGCCCTGATTGTTGTTTGGGTTGCACGCAACCATACCGAAGCCGAGGACGAGAGCAATCATGAGGTATTTCACAGTGTTTTTCATGGCACTAACCCTATCAGCTTGGTAGCCCAAGCAAATGTAGGCATTCTCGCAGTTCCCTCTTGAAGGGTAACCCCTGACCTTCGCTGGGCTCGTGGCAGGAACATACGAGTGCATACCGGGCCTCACGCGCCAAAACTCGGTAGAAGGATCCATAAGCAACCTTCAAGGTGCCCCCAGAAGGGCCTCGAGCCGCTCGGTCGCTCGCTCCCAGGTCAGGGTGCGGACGAAGGCACGTCCCTGCTCGGCAAGCCTTAGCCGTAACGCTTTGTCCTCGAGCAGCGTGACGGTGTTGGTCGCCAAGGCCGCCGGGTCGCGGGGCGGTGAGAGGAGGGCCGTCTCACGGTGCCGTGCGTACTCGCGGTGTCCACCCACATCGGTCGCCGCAAGGGCGCAGCCGCAGAGGAGCGCTTCGCAGCCCGGTAGTCCCCAGCCCTCGCTCCAGGCGGTGGCCAGGAACACGGCGCTTTCGTTGTAGAGTGCCCGCAGGTGTGCGGGATCTGGGCGCTGCACGTAGCGGATCCATGCGGGCAGGTCCGGTGGCGGGGCAGGTGTACCGAACAGGGTCGCTGTGAGTTCCGGAACGGCTGCTTTAACCTGCCCCAGCGCCTCGAGCCCGTCCGCCGATCCCTTCCAGTCGGCTTCGTGGTAGAGCATCATGACCCGCTTGGCGCGTGTTTCGGGCGGCGTATCGACGCCGAAGGCAGTCAGGTCGAGGCCGTTGGGTAGATAGTCGGCAGCAGCGCCCTGAGCGCGCAGTTCGTTCTGCAACCAGCGAGCGATCACGAGGTTACGCAGACCTAGATGAAAGGTCTTGTCGACTCTCGTCTTGGGACCACTCCAGGTCTCGTAGTGCTGAATGAGGTAGTAGCCCCGACCCTTACCAGGCGGAATCTGCCCCAACCACTCGGCGGTCTGCCAGGCTGTGGCGACGAGCACGTCGGCGTCAGGGAAGGTCGCGGGGTCGCCCGTTTGGGACCAGAGCACTTGAACCTCGGGCCTGAGTGAGAACCAGTCCGGGTGGTAGCTCCGGTCGAGCGCGCGTTGGATGAAGCGAATCTTGGCTTTGAGGCGGGTGCTAAGCGGAGCCTGGTGATCGAAGAGCGCTGTCTGTACGACGTTGACGGTGTGACCGCGCGCACTGAGGTGATTAGCATATTCATAGACGACTTTGAAGCCGCCGACCGGGATGTGGCCCGAACCGGGTAGCACGAAAGTGACGCGCACCCCTAGGCCACCCAGTGCGACAGGTCGCGGCCCAGCAGCGCGCCAAGACGCGCGACTTCCGGGGCAAAGTCCTTTTTGAGCTTGGCTGTGGTCTCCGGCTCGAGCGGGGTGCGAGGTTGTGGGGCCGAGTTCAGCTTGTCGAGGGCCTTATAGCCGAAGGTGCTGAGCGGCTTGGGCAAACGGTTGATGAGCGAGCGCGGATTCTCGAGGTAGGTGTGCAGGGCGCGGTTGCGAATGGTCTTGTTGGAATTGATGACCTTGAGGTTGGCCTTGAAGTCGGGCAGGCCGAGAAACATGAGCGCCCGGGCATAGACCTCCGCTGCGTCGCGCTTGAAGTCGTCGAAGACGATGACGTGCAGTTGCTCGTGGGGGAAAAGGGCCAAGTAGCGCTCTAGCTGCTCGCTGTAGTGTGCTGCGTCGTAATAAAAGGGAAACGCGCCGCGCGCCCCCAGTTCACCCGCCTTGCGACGCGTTTCGGCCCGAAGCGCGTCGCTAAAAGACGCGAACTCCTCGGTCCCGTTGACCCGCTTTTGCGAGTGGAGCGAGGGGAGCATCTCGAGCGGGTTGCGGAGCATGGCGATCACACGGGCGTCCGGGTTGTAGGTGTGAATGTGCTCGGCCGCGACCCGGGAGTAGAGGTAGGTTGCTGAAGATTCCCCAGCGACGGGCGTCCTGGCGCGGGCAAAAAGCGCCTCGTAGGCTGCCCGGTCACGGATGGCGAAGGGCGCGTCGAGGTCGCTGCAAAAATGGTGCGGTTCCTTGGGCTCGGACATGAAGATGTCCGGGTGCTGCGCGAGGTAGGCGTGCAGGGCCGAGGTGCCGCATTTGGGCGCACCGACGAGAAACAGGTTAGGGCGCAAGCGTCGCCTCGGCTTGAGTGCTTTGCCACGGCAGCGGGCGACCCAGCAGCACCTCGAGCTTCGCCACTTCCGGTGCAAAACGCACCTCCAGCTCTCGGCGCAGCGTGGGCTCGAGCGGAGGCCGGGCCTCATAGCGAATGTTGGCTTTGTCGAGCCCTTTCATCACGCGCTGGCGCAAGGCACGCGGAAAAAAGAAGCGCGACAGGCGTTTGAGGCTCTCGGGCGGTTCCTGCACGAAGTCGCGCAGGAGCTTGCTGCGCGCCCGCTTATTAGGGTTGATGACTGCGAACTCGGGCACGAAGTCTTCGCGCACACCGAGAAAGGCCAGCACGCCCCGGTAGGTGCCTTCCAGGTCGGTGCGAAAGTCGTCATAGAGAATGACGTGGATCCGTTCGCGGCCGAAGGTGTCGATGTAGCGCCCTAGCTGCTCGGCGTACTTGACGGTTTCGGAGTAAAAGAGCCCGTCGACGAGGTGGGCGCTTGGGGGGATGCGTCGTCCGGCCTTGCGGTCGGGCTCGGCGGCGAGCGCCTCACGAAAGTCCTCGATGTCCTCGTTGCCGTTATAGAGAAACTGCGAGTGCTGCGAGTAGAGCATGTCGGGCGGATTACGCAGCATCACGATGATCTTCATGTCTGGGTTGAAGGCGTGGATCTCCTGGGCGGCGGTTTTGGAATAGAGATACCAGACGGAGGCTTCCCCGGCAACCGATTCCTGGACCTCATCGAAAAGCCCGCGGTAGGCGGCCTCGTCGCGCAGGGCTCCCTTGGTGATGTGGAGGTCGCGTCCGAAAAAATGCACCTCCTTGATCTCGGGGATGAAGATATCCGGGTGCTGCGCGAGGTAGTCGTTCATGGCCGTAGTCCCGCACTTGGGTGCGCCCACGATCAGGAAGTTGGGTTTTGTCGCTGCTTGGGTCATGTGAGCTGCTCCGTAAGGGGATAGAGCGCCTTGTCTGCTGTTTCCGCGATCATACTGGCCTTTTACTCGAGCCAGTGCGAAAAGTCGCGCCCGAAACGCTTCTCCAGCCAGGTAATCTGTGGGGCGTAATGGTCGCGCAGACGCTCGCGCACGGGTGCCGGGATGTTTTCACGGGGCGCGTGGTTGACGCGTGCAGCGTCGTCCTGCGCGGCGGGCAGCTTGAGCGGGTCGACGCCCAGAAACCCGGCAACGCGCCGAAGTTCATGACTCGGGCTCGAGGCAATGTCGTCGTAAAACAGGTAGAGCCGCTGCGCGTCGGGGTAGTGTGCTTCCCAGTTTTTTAGGGTCAGCGGGTAGTCGCCCCGTAAGAGACGCTCCGGGTGCAGCGCCGCGCGCATGAGCCTCTCGACGTCGCCCGGCTCGAGCTTTTCGTCCCAGTGGCGCTGCCATGAATAGCGCAGCCCCGACCAAGCTCGGTCGATGGGGTTACGGATATTCAGGATGATCTTGGCGTCGGGCAAATGCGTCTTGACCTCGGCGACGCGCTCAAGCGAAAGGGTCGAATAGTCGGGCGTGATTTCCCCTTTGACCTTGTCTTTGCCCGGCAGGAACTGCTGGCTGTACCAGCGCCAGTGCGCTGAATTCGACAGGTCGAAATACACCGGGCGGGTCCAGCTCGCGCCCGACACGTCACAGGAAAGATGGTCGCGCCGCTCGTTAAAAAAATGCAGCTCTTTAAGCTTGGGCAGGAACACGTCCGGGTGCTGCGAGAGCCGCGCGTGCAACCAGGTACTCGCCGAGCGGGCGGTCCCGATCCCCAGAAAGTCGGGCTTGATGAGGGGTATGTCGTGGCGACGACCCGCAGCGGCGACTTCGGCGCGAAAACGTTGCGTGTAAACGGCTTTTTTGAGCTTGTCTTTCAGTGATGGCATAAAGTCGGGCTAGTTCCAGTCCGGACGCTCACTATACCCTACGACTCCTAAGGGGTGCGTTTGCGCAGCGTAAAGACGCCGAGGAGCGAGTAAAACCCAAGGCGCTGGTAGACGAAGTAGGAAAGCAGAGCGTTCCACGCCAACGTGCCGAGGGCTGTAGCGAGCGCGGCCCCCTCGAGCCCGAAACGCGGAATCAGAAGCACGTTGAGGGCGACGTTCAAAAGGGCGCTCAACCCTACCGAGAGGGCCACGTCGCGCTCGTTGCCGGTCATGTTGAGGAGTGTTCCGACGGTTCCCGTTGCCGCGTTGATGAATTGTCCGACGCTCAGGATGGCCAGGGCGGTCGTCGCGACCTTGAATTCGGGACCGAAAATGCCCAGATAGTAGCGTCCGAAAAAGATGAAAGCCAGCGCGATAGGAAGGGATACCAGTGTGATCATCCGAGTGCTGCGCGCCACCGTGTGCTCGAGCTGCCGGGGTTTGTTTTCGGCGTAGAGGCGCGCCAGGGTCGGGGCAATTGCAGTATTGACCGCCAGCAGAACGAGTGCGATGAGATCAGCCCCTCTCGAGGTCGGGGTATAAAGGCCGACCTGTGTAGGACCTGCCAGTGCCAAAAGCAGGAGGGCGCTGGTACGCGCGTTGATCACGTACATACCGCTGATGACGATAAAGGGCAGGGTAGCGCGAAACCACGCGCCCGGTTCATAGTGTGGTTTCGCGGGCTCGGCTTCACGGCGAAGCACGCCGGTAAGCATGTAAGCGCCCACGCCAAAAGCCAATAGGGTCGCGACGCTCGAGGCGGCGACCGCCCAGGGTGCGGAGAAGTTTGGCAAGAGCTGCCAGGCCAGGAGGCTTAGCACGACAATCAGTAGCGGCCTCAGGATAAGCTCGGGCCACTGCCCGCTGATGATGTGGTTGAAGCCGCGCATTGTCGCCTGCCGCACGCTCGTGAGCGTCATAAAAGGAAGCGTGGCAAAAGCCAGATAAAACGATAGCCGCAGGCCATCGTGATCTTTGACCACGAGCGAGACGACCAGGCAGCCGAGGGCGGCCGCGACGACAGACACGAGCAGGACCGCACCGTTGGCCCAGCGGAGAAAGCCTTGAAGCTGGCCCCAGGCTCCCTTGGCGCGGAAAACGGCGACCTCACGGACCATCAGTCGGTCCATGCCGAGCGCTGCGGGAATGGCCAGAAAGTTGAGCCACTCCATAACCGAGGTGTAGACGCCGTAGTTCTCGAGCCTCAAAAGCCGTGCCAGCAAGAACGCCGTAATAAACGTCAGGCCGGTTGAGCCGATGCGCAGTCCGAACGTCAGAATAGAGCCGCGCCCGGCACCTCCCGAGCGGGAAAAAAGAGTTTTGAAAGAGAGCGCCATAAAACGGTGCATCATAACGCGACAGGCATGAGAGGCTCGCCGGGCGCTGCCGCGATCCCGACAAGAACGAGCCGACGGACACGTGACACGGCGCAAC
>JBMDWS010000478.1:0-3504 GCA_048594695.1 Truepera sp.
TTGCTTTTGTATTTATTGTTCCTTGCCTCTCCCCCGCTTACAATCAGGGATGCTCGAGAAACCCCCGCTCGATGAACGTGCGCTTCTCGCTCGGCTCGAGCGCGACTACGGAACTCTTTTCAGTGGGCTCGAGTTCCTGCCACTCGGCGCCGACCGCAATACAGCGGTGTACCGCGCTGTAGGAGCGGATGGCACGCCCTATTTCCTCAAGCTCAGACTTGGCGGTTTCGACGAAGCGTCCGTCAGGCTGCCGCGCTTTTTTGGCGCGAGCGGCGTCGAACACATCATCTTGCCCGTCGCCACGAAAACGGGCGAACTCTGGACCACACTGGACGCGTATACGGTCATCCTCTATCCTTTTGTGACCGGACAGGACGGTTACAAGGTGCCTCTGACCGAAGCGAACTGGCGCGACTTTGGCCGGACGCTGAGGCGGCTTCATACACTGGAGGTTCCGGAAGCGCTGACTCGAGAAGTGCGGAGGGAGACCTTCGCTGCCGATTCACGCGAGGCCGTTAAGGATTTGCTCGAGCAGCTAGGAACCCAAACGTTTGAGGATGACGCAGGGATAAAAATGTCCCGCTTCATCCTCGAGCATCAACGTGAGATCCTCGACCTGGTCGGGCAGGCCGAACGGTACGCGCACGTGCTCAAACGGAAGGGGCTAGAGCCCGTGTTGTGTCACGACGACCTCCACGCGGGAAACCTGCTTATCTGTGAAAACCAGACGTTTTACATCGTGGACTGGGACGACCCGATTCTAGCACCGAAAGAGCGCGACCTGATGTTTATCGGTGGTGGCCTCGGCTTTAAGGGCTTCACGCCGCAGCGCGAAGAGACGCTTTTTTATGAAGGGTACGGTCAGACAGATATCGACCCCTCGGCGGTTGCTTACTACCGACTCGAGCGCATCCTCCGGGACATCGAATCCTATGGCAGCGAGCTTGTGCACGGCGTCGGCAGTCAGGAGGAACGCGAGCTTTCTCTCCACTATCTGAGGCGCAACTTCGAGCCGGGTGGCACCATCGAGCGGGCTTACGCCGTAGCGACGACCGCATAGACTGGGCGCTATGAGTACCCTGGCTGAGCAAAACCGCGAGGCGTGGGAAGCGCAGGCGTATGAAGCGTGGGTAAGGCTGTACGGAACCCCGCAAATCTATGCCCAACGCCTCGAGCCAGCACATAAACTCAGACACGTCGCGCCCCATCTGGGTGACCTGCGCGGCAAGAAGATCGCCAACCCGCTCGGCTCCAATGGCAGGATGGGAGTTGCCCTCGCGCTAGCGGGCGCTAATGTCACGGTTTTCGACATCTCGGAACCGAACCGCCGCTACGCCCTCGAGCTGGCCCAGGCAGCGGGCGTGGACCTCGAGTACGTCCTCGGCGACTTCGGGAGCCTCGAGCTGAACTCGTACGCTCACACCTTCGACGCTGTCGTCATCGACCACGGTGTGCTGCACTACTTCACCGATCTAAGTGGGTTTATCCAGAGGATCCACACGCTCCTGAAAACAGGTGGAAACCTCGTCCTGCACGAATTTCATCCAATCGTCAAAAAGGCCGTGCGTCTGGAGGGTGACACATCTGTGCTCGAGGGCGACTATTTTGCCCACGACATCGAGCACGTTCCTGTGGCCTACGCGCCCTTTGCTGAGCATCCGGAGGCTCTACCCCACAGCCTGGTCCGCCGCTGGACCCTTGGCGAGATCGTGACAGCTGTGGCAGAGAGCGGCTTCGTGATCGGGGGGCTGCTCGAGCTGCCCCACAGCACCTTCCCAACCTTGCCCGGAAGCTTCGTGCTTTCGGCGCGATCAGTGTAGACGACAGGAGTAGACAACAGGATAAGTGCAGCCGGAACAAACGCAAAATCGGGCTTGCATCGGCACACCCCTAGCCTTTAGACTTTTTTCATGAGGCCACGCCCGCGCATCAGAACCCCGCGCTCGTTCAAGTGGCGCCACCAGCGCTGGTGGCGTTTCTAGGCTTTACCCCAAAACCCCGAAAATCTAAACTTGCGACACTTCACAACCTGGAGGCTTTATGCTCTTCCCCCAGCCCAACGCGCGCGGGCGCTTTGGCCAGTACGGTGGACGCTACGTCCCTGAAACGCTGATTCCGGCCCTCGAGGAACTCGGCGCAGCCTACACCGATGCGCAAAACGACCCCGAGTTCAAAAAAACCTTCGAGCACTACCTCAAGACCTTCGTCGGTCGCCCGAGCACGCTCTACCTCGCCGAGAACCTCACGAAGCGTGGCGGCGGCGCCAAAATCTACCTCAAGCGCGAAGACCTCAATCACACCGGCGCGCACAAGATCAACAACACCATCGGTCAGGCGCTGCTGGCCAAACGGATGGGTAAAGAGCGCGTCATTGCCGAAACGGGCGCGGGTCAGCACGGCGTCGCGACGGCGACAGCGGCGGCCCTGTTCGGGCTCGAGTGCGTCGTCTACATGGGCGAGGAAGACGTACGGCGGCAAGCCCTCAACGTCTTTCGGATGAAGCTCTTGGGCGCGGAAGTGCGCGAGGTTACGAGCGGCACGCGCACTCTAAAAGACGCCACCAACGAAGCGATCCGCGACTGGGTCACGAATGTGCGCGACACCTTCTATATCATCGGCTCGGTGATCGGGCCGCACCCCTACCCGATGATGGTGCGCGACTTTCAGAGCGTGATCGGCCTTGAAACGATGCAGCAGCTTGAGGCGCTCGAGGACCGCAGCATTCCCGACGCGGTGGTCGCCTGTGTCGGTGGGGGTTCGAACGCCATCGGCATCTTCGCGCCCTTTGCCTATTTGCCGGAAAACGAACGTCCTGTCCTCTACGGCGTCGAGGCGGCTGGACATGGCCTCACCACGGGCGCTCACGCCGCGAGCATCAGCGCCGGGAAAAAGGGCGTGCTGCACGGCTCCCTGATGTACCTGATGTCCGACGACGACGGGCAGATCACACCCGCCCACTCGGTCTCGGCGGGGCTCGACTACCCCGGCGTCGGTCCCGAGCACTCCTACTACGCCGACGCAGGGCTCGCCCGCTACGTGGCGGTAGACGACCGGGAGGCTCTCGAGGCCTTCGGTCTGCTGAGCCGCACCGAGGGGATTATTCCCGCGCTCGAGACCGCGCACGCGGTCTCCTACGCGCTCAAACTCGCGGGCGAGATGAAGCCAGACGAGATCATCGTGGTCAACCTCTCCGGGCGCGGCGACAAGGACGTTTCCGAAGCCATGCGGGTCATGAAGGAGCTGGATCATGAGTCGAATTGAAGACGCGTTTATACGGGCAAAGCGCGAGAACCGCGCCGCGTTCGTGCCTTTTATGACCGCAGGTTTTCCCGACGAGGAAACATTTTTGACGGTGGCGCGGGGCCTGCTCGAGGTCGGGGACGTGCTCGAGGTGGGTCTCCCCTACTCCGACCCCCTGGGTGACGGCCCGACAGTTCAGCGCGCCTCGGAGCGGGTGCTGGCACAGGGTATGACCACGCAGAAAACATTCGAGCTTATCAGGAA
>JBMDWS010000479.1:0-3370 GCA_048594695.1 Truepera sp.
CAACTTTACTGTTCGTCCCTGAGAGGTTCCCCGCTTGCGGGAGGCTGGGCTCTTGTCCTACCTCCCGTTTTCGTCTGTCACTGGGCACGTCGGGTTTTCCGGGGGGTGCCTCGTGACCGGAGAGGCGTGGCGCTTTACGTGGCTGCGCTTCGACCTCAAGGACCTCGGCTTTGTCTACGCGTTCCTTTGCGCCCTCAGCCTGACGGCTATCAATCCCTGGGGTACGCCTCGAGGGGGCATCTGGACCGACCCGAAGGTGTACGCGCTCATCACGCTGACGCTCGTCACCTTGGCGCTGCTCCTAGGCCTACTCGCGCAGTTCACTATTCAGGCGCTGCGCCGTCTACGGGTTCCGCTTATTCGCTGGGGAGTAGCCTGGTGGCTCGTGGCAGGGGTAGCCGCCCTCTTTCTCTTCGGTGGTCTTCTAACGGCTTACTACAGCCCTGTGTCGACCTTTACTGCGCTCACGCCGCAGACCGAAATGGGAGACGGTTGGCTCTACTGGTTTTGGCTGCTCGGATTTGTCCTAGGCAACGCGCTGCTGCTGCGGCGTTTTCCGCAGCTCTTCCGGGCGCAGCTTTGCGGCATCTTGGCCGGTGGTGCGCTCATGGCACTCTCAACGCTGCCACAGGCCCTCAATTGGCGGCTCGACTACACCGATACGATGGGGCGGGCCGTCATCAGGCCCAACGGACTTAGCTACCTCTACAGTACGGTTTATCAGGGGCAAATGCCCATCGGTCTGACCTCGCACCGGGGGCATGCGGCCTTCGTGGTTGCGGCGACAGCACTTCTGGCACTCGTAAGTCTTTTGCGTGGCTGGATAGGCAAGCGCTACGCCTGGCCGCTCTACGGGCTCTCGGGAGTGGCCATTTACCTCACCTCGACGCGGGGGGCGCAGATCGCCTTCGTCGCCGGGCTGCTCTACCTCCTCGTGCGCTTCTGGCGCACCGATAAACGCGCCCGAAGAATGCTTCTCATCGCGTTCTTGCCGCTCGTTTTGGGCGGCGTGGTACTCGTGAGTGCTCCGCTGCTGGGCCTCCCGCGCCTGACCCGCCCCCTGCCGCCGCTGAAGCTGCTCTTCACCCGGCCCGACGACTTCCTCTCGCTCCGTACCGACTACTGGCGTGTGGCGCTCGAGGGTGTGCGTCAGCGGCCCCTACTCGGCTGGGGCTACGACGGCTTCGGGTTCGCCTTTCCCTACGCCAACGATTTCGATCGGCAGTTTGCTACCTATCTCGATCAGGAGGAGGGTCGTCCGGTGCCGATCGAGCGGATGCAGGGCACCAATCACACCTACTTTCGCTACTTCGGCCCCGACGGGTTTATTCACCGGGGTACGATCATGTCGAATAAGGCGCACAACATCTTTTTGGACATGGCGGTATCGGTGGGTCTCGTTGGGCTTGGATCTTATATGCTTTTGCTCGGCAGCCTGACCTTTTTTACGGTGCGTGGTAGAGGCTGGGGGCTCGAGGCGGTCACCGTAGTCTATATTGTTTACGGCCTTACCTGGTTCGATTCAGCCCAGTTTACGCACCTGGCCTGGTGGGTATTCTCGGCGGGGTTGGCCCTGCAGGTCTTTCCGGAACGCAAGGGCGCTGCCCGACGTCTTCCGAGTTTCGACGCGGACGCGGCGTAACCATGGTATTACGCGAATTGACCGACATCGAGGCGTTTCGTCTTTGCGAAGCGCTGCAGCAGCGCGTCTGGGGAGAGCCCGTTGCCGAGCCCACAGCACCGACCTACCGCGCTGCCGTGCACGCGGGTGCGCTGGTCGTGGGGGCGTTTTCGGACGACGCACTTATGGGGTTTGCCTATGGGTTCCCGTCGTTTGTCGCTGGGCGTGTGGGCCTGCACTCGCACCTGCTCGCGGTGCTGCCGGAGTACCGTGGACGCGGCGTGGGGCAGGCGCTCAAATGGTTTCAGCGGGACTGGTGTCTGGCGCGTGGGATTACGGAGATGACCTGGACGTTCGACCCGCTGCGGGCGAAAAACGCCCGCCTGAACTTGGAGCACCTCGGTGCCCATGTCGTGCACTACTACCCGGACTTTTATGGCACGCTTGGAGGTTCGTTGAATGGAGATCTGCCGTCCGACCGGATCGTCGCGACGTGGCCTCTACAGGCGGCTCGAGTAGCCGCCCTTGCAGCCGGGGAGGTGCGTCCCGCCATAACTCGGCCTGAAGAGGTGCTCTTGCGTGTAGGGGCAGGTGGTGAGCCACTGCTGGGCGAGTACAGCGGGTCGGAGCGTCTCTGGCTCGAGTTGCCGCCCTCGCTCGATCTGCAAAAAGATTATGCGGGCGTCCTGCGCTGGCGGCTGGCGCTGCGCCAAGCCCTGGTACCCCTGCTCGCCTCCGGGTACACCGCAGAACGTTTCGTGGCAGGTGGATACGTGCTGGCGCGCACCTGATTGAAGTATACCTAAGTCCCGACCCAGAACGCAGTCGCGCCTGCCTTCGCACGTGCATCTCTGGCAGCGTTCTGCACGCTCACATCGCACAGCATCCCCCGGAGAAGCGTGGTACAAGAAAGGGTGTCTACCTCACCTGCTCAGCCTGCGAAACGCATCTATCTCTCGCCCCCGCATCTGGGTAGGCAGGAGCGTGTGTTTGTCGATGAAGCCTTCTCCACCAACTGGATCGCGCCCCTAGGCCCTAACGTCGACGGCTTCGAGCACGACCTCGAGGCCTATACCGGCTCGGGGCACGCGGCGGCTCTCTCGTCTGGGACGGCTGCACTGCACCTGGCGCTCATCATCCTGGGTATAAAACCGGGCGACGAAGTCGTCTGCTCGAGCTTTACCTTTTCGGCTTCGGCCAACCCCATTCTCTATCAGGGTGCGACGCCCGTTTTTGTCGATAGCGAAGAGGACACCTGGAATATGGACCCGGCGGCTCTGGAGGCCGCCCTCGACGACCGTCAGGCGCAGGGCAAGCTTCCCAAGGCTGTCGTGCTCGTTCATCTCTACGGCATGCCCGCGAAGATGGACGAACTGATGGCGATCTGCGAGCGCTACGGGGTGCCCGTCATCGAAGATGCAGCTGAGGCGCTCGGCTCGACCTACCGGGGCAGAGCGATGGGAACGTTCGGTGTGATGGGCCTGTTGTCTTTTAACGGTAACAAGATCATTACGACTTCGGGCGGCGGCGCGCTCCTTTCGGACAACGCCGACTGGATCGCTCAGGCTCGCTTTCTGGCCACGCAAGCTCGCGACCCCGCACCGCACTACCAGCACTCACAGGTTGGCTACAACTACCGCCTCAGTAACATCTGTGCCGGGATTGGGCGCGGTCAGATGCAGGTTTTGGACGAGCGCGTGGCGGCGCGGCGTGCCAACACCGAGCGCTACCGGGCCTTTTTCGAGGCGT
>JBMDWS010000048.1:0-5984 GCA_048594695.1 Truepera sp.
GTTGTGCTCGTGATAGGCGCGGATCATCAGGATGCCCGCAAGTTCGCCGTGCGCCCCGGCAGCCGGTTGCAGAGTGATGGTGTCCATCCCGGTGATCTCCGCGAGGTCGTGCTGAAGGTTGTAGAGAAGCTCGAGCGCCCCCTGCACCGAATCGGGGTCCGCGTAAGGATGCAGGTCGGAGAAAAGTTTCGCGGCCTCCTCGTTGACCTTGGGGTTGTACTTCATGGTGCAGGAGCCGAGCGGGTAGAAGTTCCCGTCGATCGAGAACTGCCGATGCGCGAGCTGTGTGTAGTGCCGAACGAGGTCGAGTTCCGAGACCTCGGGGAGTTTCGGCGGCTCCTGCCGCAGGTGCTCGGCGCCAAGGAGGGTCTCGAGGCTCTCCCCGGTCGGCTTGGGCGGGTGAGCGGCGCGGCGGCCTGGTTGCGAACGCTCGAAAATGAGAGGGAAGTCGCCGGACGAACTCAGGGGCGTGGGCGCAGCGAGGGTGTCGCGGTCCTCGAGTCTAGTCATGAGCAACCTCGAGCATGGGTTCCCTGGCGATCTCCGTCAGTACACCGACGAGCGCGTCTATCGCGTCATCGGTCGTGAGCTCGGTCGCTGAGAGGAGCACGGCGTCACCGAGGCCGTACGCTTCAGGGACCGGCACACCTGCGGCAATCCCGTGTTCGGCGAGCGCGTGCCGCAGTTCGGCAGCGGGAACAGGCGTGCGGAGGGCAAATTCGTTGAAGAAAGTCTTTGTAGTGAGGGGTTCCAGACCCGCCTGGGCAAGCTTGTCCGCCAATCTATGCGCGCTCTGCACGCTTCTCGTCGCCACATCAGCGAGACCTCTGGGACCCAACGCCGCTATATTGACCGATGCCATGAGCGCGGTGAGCTGATGGTTCGAGCAGATATTCGACTTGGCTTTCGAGCGGCGAATATGCTGCTCACGCGCTTGCAGGGTCAGTACGAACGCCCGCCGCCCCTCGGTGTCCGTGGTCTCCCCGACGATGCGCCCCGGCAACTGCCGGAGGAGTCCGTCGGTCACGACCATGAAGCCGAAATGCGGCCCGCCAAAATTCACGGCGTTGCCGAGCGTCTGTCCGTCCCCCACAGCGATGTCTGCGCCGTACTCGCCTGGAGACTTGAGAACTGCCAACGAAAGCGGGTCGCAGACCGCCACGAACAGCGCCCCCGCCTCGTGTGCCCGTTCGGCGAGGGCAGGCATGGCCTCCAGGTAACCCAGAAAGTTCGGGTTTTGCACGATGAGACAAGCCGCGTCGTCCGCCACGGCCGAGGTCGGGGTCGTGAGCGTCTCGAGTCCGACTTCGACGACCTCGATACCGAGCGGTCGCGTATAGGTAGCCAAGACCTCCCGCGACTCGGGGTGCACACCCGCACTCACGATGACCTTGCGCCGCCCCGTCTGTCGCACAGCCAAAAGGGCCGCCTCGGCAACAGAGGACGCGCCGTCATACATCGAGGCGTTCGACACCGGAAGCCCGGTCAACTCACTCATCATCGTCTGATACTCGAAGGTCGCCTGCAACATCCCCTGCGAGACTTCGGGCTGGTACGGCGTATAGGCCGTCACGAATTCGCTCTGCATGGCCAGGTGGGGCGTCACCGCGGGAATGAAGTGCTCCCGCAGACCACCCCCGAGGAAGCTCGCGTCCGGCACTCTGTTCTTAGCCGCGAGGGCGCGCAGATGCCGCAACAGTGCCACTTCGTCCAAACCCTCTGGAATGTCGAGCGTGGGCTTTTGCAGCGATTTCGGCAGATCCGTGAAGAGGTCGTCCACACCCTCTACGCCGATCGTCTCGAGCGCCCGGGCGATGTCTTCAGCCGTGTGGGGCAGATAATTCATTTACCCCTCCTCGGTGACCTTCCGGTAGGACTCGGCGTCCAGCAAGCCGTTGACCCCCGACGGATCGTCGGGGCGCAGCTTGAAGAGCCAGCCGTCCTCGTAAGGCGCACTGTTGATCGTCTCGGGCGCGTCGTTCAGAGCCTCGTTGACTTCGACAATCACGCCCGAGAGGGGGGCGTAGATGTCCGAGGCCGTCTTGACCGACTCGACCACTGCCACCGCGCTGCCGGCGCTGACAGTCTTGCCTACTTCGGGCAGCTCGACAAACACTACATCGCCAAGCTGATCTTGCGCGAAGTCGCTGATGCCGACCGTGATCGTGTCTCCTGCAAGCTTCGACCATTCGTGCGACTCACTGTACTTGAGGTCTTCGGGAATGTTCATAGAACTCCTCATGGGCAAACTGCAAGGTTTCCTGCGAGATTTCAAGATTCAGCCTAACGGAAAGTGGGCATTCGCAAGGTTGTCTGCTGTCCAAGGTTCTGCGGTCTCTGTACGGATCTATGAGCAAATACGGAATGATCAGTAAAACGGGGGCTTGACCACGACAGCACGCACCGGTTGCGCCCTAACTTCGACGGCGACCTCCGTTCCCGGCTCGCTGTAGGCTCGGCGCACCCAGGCCATCGCAATACCCTCACGGGTCAAGGGTGAAATCGTGCCGGAGGTCACTTCACCGATCTTTTCGCCAAGCTCATCCTCGTTTGCGCCCGGCCCCAGCACCCGGTAGCCCTGCCGCACCACGCCGCGCTGCAGGAGGCGCAGCCCGACGAGCTGCCGGGTACAGGAGCGCTCCCAGATCGCCTCGCGACCGTAAAAGGTCTTGTCCTTGACCACCCAGGCAAAGTCCGTACAGCGCGGGTTGGTCTCGTCTGTCAGCTCATGCCCAAAAAGCGGAAAGCCCGCCTCGAGCCGCAGCGTATCGCGCGCGCCCAGTCCACAAGGCGCTGCGCCAGCTTCCGTCAGGGCTTGCCAAAGCGCCGGGGCATCTTCAGGCTTGCAAAAGATTTCGAAGCCTTCCTCACCCGTGTATCCGGTGCGGGCGAACGTCACCACAGCGCCGCTCAGATGGCCCTGAAGCGTCCGATTTTTTCTGAGGCTACCCAGATCGGCGTCGGTCAGGCGACTCAGGAGCAAGACCGCGCCCGGACCCTGCAATGCAAGCAGCCCGTAATCGCCCGACACATCCACGACGTCGGTGTCGTAGTCGGCCCCGAGGCGCGTGAGGTGCGCGACTACAGCGTCGCAGTTGGCCGCGTTACACACTACGAGGTAATCATTCGGAGCTGTGCAGTAGAGGTAGATATCATCGATAAGGCCCCCGTGGTCGTTGGGGAGCATCGAATACTGTCCCATCCCGACCTTCAGTTTGGCGGGTTCGTTGAGCGTGGCGTAGCGCAAAAACGCCAGCGCTCCGGGCCCCGAGACCTTCACCTCGCCCATGTGGCTCACATCGAAGAGCCCGGCCCCCTCGCGCACCGCAAGATGCTCAGCGCTGATGCCGCCCCCGTACTGAATCGGCATCTCCCAGCCCGCGAAATCGACCATTCGGGCCTTACTCGCAACATGCTGATCGTAGAGTGTGGTGCGTTTCATGAAGTCAGGGTAACACGGCCCCCGACAACGTTCCGGCGTTGTTCTAGGCGCTCTGCTGCACGCCTAGTCCTCCTTGGCCAGCTTGGCGAGTACCTTCTTCGACACGCCGCGCAGGGTTTCCAAAACACCCTCCATCCGCAGGGCCGTGGCTTCAAACGTGCTGAGGCTCCCTTCCGGATCGAGCACAGCGTTTAGCGTCCTTGTCGGCAGGGCGTTGGCGAGGTCACGCTTGTTCAGCTGAAGCACCAGCGGTATCTCGCTCAGCTCGAGGCTGTAGTCGCGCAAGTTTTCGCGCAGGTTGCGTAGCGACTCGGCGTTGGCCCGCAGGCGGTTGGGCGCAGAATCAGCGACGAATACGACTCCGTCCACCCCGCGCAGGATGACCTTGCGGGCAGCATTGTAAAACACCTGCCCCGGCACGGTGTAGAGGTGAAAACGCGTCTTGAAGCCGCCCACGGTCCCAAGTTCGAGCGGCATGAAGTCGAAAAAGAGCGTCCGCTCTTCTTCGGTCGCGAGACTGACCAGGTCGCCCTTCCTGTCAGCCGGCAGATGTGCGTAGACCTGTTTGATATTGGTCGTCTTGCCCGACATCCCGGGGCCATAATAGACGATCTTGAAATTGATCTCACGTGCGGCAAAGTCTACGGTGCTCATGGCGCACACTCCAGAGGGGAAGGGCGGGTCCAGACGCTCGGGTGCGACAGGGTCATAAAGCCACTATAAAAAAAGGAACACCCCGTCTGTATGATACTCTCCACTCAGCCAAGCAGATGAGCCACCTCGTCGCGCTGCGGATACGAGGCCTGTGCCCCCTCGCGCTGCACCGAAACCGTCGCTGCTAATCCGGCGCGCCGAACGGCTTCGGCGCGCGGCAGGTCGCCGCGACAGGCAAGGAAGTAGGCGAGAGCGCCGACAAACGCGTCGCCCGCACCCGTCGTATCGACGGCAGTCACCGCGTCCGCAGGGACGTGCTGAGGTGCACTATCCCCCGCAGCGAGGATAGACCCACGGCCACCTAGCGTAATGATGACCGTTTGGGGACCGCGCGCCTGAAGGGCGCGGCAAGCGGCCTCCGCTTCCATGAGATTCGTCAAGCTCTCGCCCACGAGCATTCCCGCCTCGACCTCGTTGGGAATCAGGATGTCGGTCAGCGCTAGCAGTTCGTCGGGCAGTTTGGCAGCGGGCGCGGGGTTGAGGAGGGTAAGCGTGCCCGCCTCTCGCGCCAGCTTGAACGCTGCGAGCGTCGACGCGACGGGCGTCTCGAGCTGCGCTACGAGCACTTTCGCACCCTGGATAGCCTCTGCAGCCCCCACAACATCGCCTTCCGAGAGCGTGCTGTTTGCCCCAGGAACGATCACGATGACGTTCTGCCCGCTCGCCTCTTCGACGGTGATGAGGGCCGTCCCCGTGGTTTCGGCCTCAACCGGCGTGACGAAAGTGGTGTCGATGCCCTGAGCTCCAAAGTTCTCCAGAACCGCTCGACCAAAGGCGTCCTCCCCCACCTTAACGACAGCTACGACCCGGGCACCGAGCCGTGCCGCCATCACAGCCTGATTGGCACCCTTGCCACCGAAGCCCTGTGAAAAGCTCGAGCCGACGAGCGTCTCACCCGGCTGGGGAAGGCGGGGAACTCGCGCCACGAGGTCGGTCATAGCGCTACCAATCACACAAACATCAAACGTTTCGGGTCCATTCACGTTACCCGATGCTACCCTGTGCGGGAGCAAGGCACCACCCCACCGCCACCTTGCGGCTAGACAAGCCCCAGACCTATCCCTTAAAGTGGTTTGTCCAGCCCGTCACACGGGGCTGGTACCGCCCGCTCATGGCGATGTAGCTCAGCTGGTTAGAGCGCACGACTCATAATCGTGAGGTCGAGAGTTCAAGTCTCTCCATCGCTACCACAAGAAACAGCGTTCAGGACGGGGAATCTTCATCATCCCCGTCCTTTCGTTTTGTCAAAATTTCGGCTGTCATACCCGCACTCATACCCGCAGCGGCCTCCAGGGGGTCGAATGTCATGCCTTCTGTATCCTCTTCAATCACCTGTGTGTAGATCTTGATGGCCGTGTCCGGGCTGGAGTGACCGAGGAGTCCCTGAAGCTTTTTTGGGGAGAACGTGCCACTGCGGATCATGTTGCGGGTGACGTAAGAGCCGTATACCTTCCTCATCTGGTGCAGCGTGCTGTGAGGCAACCCGAGCTTCTGAATGATCTCGTCTCGGGACCTGTAGATGTTCGAAGGCTCGAGGGGTGTGCCGTTGTAGGACGGGAACATCAGGCCGTGATCGTGCCAGTCTGGATTCACGCGGGCGATCTCCTCGAGCTTCACGATGTGCGCCTTTAGAACAGCGGCTAAGCTCGCGTCGATCGGGACGTCCCGCACACCCATTGCCGTCTTGGGCGTATCCGGATGGTGTTTTTTATCGTAGTGCACCAGTTGCTCGGTAATCCGCAGGAGGTACGCCGGACGTCCTTTGATCGTGCGTACGACCAGGCCGTCGATCTTAAGGCCCAGCAGCTCGCCGCGGCGCAGACCAGCC
>JBMDWS010000480.1:0-2717 GCA_048594695.1 Truepera sp.
GGCTGGATCGACGAGTTTGGCAGACACAGCGAGCGCCTGCAGGAGGTCGCGCCGCGCCTGTTTCGGGCGCTCGTCGGCGGGGCCGCCGGGACCTTTGCCTCCCTCGGTCAGGAGGGGCAGACGGTACAGGCGGGCGTCGCCGGGCGCCTCGGCCTTATCCCGTCTCCTGTTCCGTCCCGCAGCGCCCTCGACGCCTTTGCCGAGTTCGCCTGTGTGCTGGGGCTCATCGCCTCGACGGGCGGCAAGGTGAGCCGCGAAGTCTACACGCACATGAAAACCGAGTACGGCGAGGTCGAGGAGCCTGTCCCGGCTGGCACCGTCGGCTCCTCGACCATGCCCCAAAAGCGCAACCCGCAGCTCTGCCAGGACGTGATCGGGATGAGCGCCGAGGTGCGAGCGCTGGTGCCTTTAGCCCTCGAGGCCGCCATCAGCGAGCACGAGGCCGACAATCAGCCGAGTCTCATGACCGACACGCTGATGCGCGGCTGTGAGCTTATGGG
Organism: Truepera sp.; assembly: GCA_048594695.1. Taxonomy (GTDB): domain Bacteria; phylum Deinococcota; class Deinococci; order Deinococcales; family Trueperaceae; genus Truepera. The sequence goes on from JBMDWS010000480.1 coordinate 501, forward strand.
TGAGGTACTGGTCAGGCTCAACCTGATTCTGGGCGAGCTGCGGCTGAACCCGGTGCGGATGCGGGCCAACCTGGAGCTCTCCGGCGGCACGATCAGCGCCGAGGCCATCATGCTAGAGCTGGGCCGCACCCTTGGAAGGCAAGAAGCGCACGAAGTCGTATATCAGGCCGCGCAGCGCGCTGCAACCGAAGGGGTGGGATTTCTGGAACTGCTCCGGCAAGACCCGCGTATTACAGCGCACCTCACTGGCGAGGACCTCGAGCGCCTGCTCGAGCCCACCCAGCACGTCGGCCTTTCAGCCACGCTAGCAAGGGAGCAGGCCAAGGTAGCGAGGCGACGCTCCCTCGAGCTGGCAGCGAAAGCCAAAGGTTGACGGGATCCCAAACGAAATCCGCACACAGCTCTCCTATTCTTGGCGACATAGGGAGGGCATGTGGCAAACTTTCGACTCTGGCTTGGTAAGCACTTCACCAATCTGATTCTGGCCTTCACGGCGGGAGGTTTCGCCTTTTTGTTGGCTGAACTACTGCTCGAAAGACACTGGGAAGGGTCTCAGCTCATTGCGCCCGTTGCGGCAAGTTTGGGTTTGATACTTGCCCTCGTTTCTTTGGCGGGACAGAGGAGTGTGGCAGTTATCGCCCTCTTTCTCTTGCTCAGCGTCAGCGGTTTATTTGGGACCTTTCAACATTTCGAGGAGCGTACCGAGCCAAATGAGGAGCCGTCCGAGCAGGCTACCGTACGTGTCATTCCCATCGCCGACGTAACCACTACAGCACCCAGGGCAGCGCCCGATGGCGAATTCAGTGGCTCACCAGAAGGCCGTGGAGGCGGCGGTCCCCCATGGCTAGCCCCTCTTAGTCTAAGCGGACTCGCACTTCTTGGTGCCGCCGCGACCCTGACCGGGGGCGTAAAACAGGAGACGATCTAAGCTCTCTGCTACGCACGTCCAGAAAACTCCAGACTAGAAACGTACAGGGGTTGTGAACACCTCTGTACGTTTCTTCTGTTACGAACGAGCATTGCCTGCACTGTCACGATCTGCACGCGACACCGCAGCAAACGGCTTCTATAATGAACAGCGATGCCTACAGGACGCGACACCCTGCTCACCTTCGACCCTTTGCCTCCTGCTCTGTTTGTGTCTCGAGCCCCCACAGCGTGAGTCAGCCTGTTCCCTTCCCGCTGCGCTGGGGCATGATCGGCTGCGGCAGCGTCACCGAGGTCAAGAGCGGCCCGGCCTACCGGGAAACACCTGGTTTTATCCTGCAAGCCGTCACCCGCCGCGACATCGCCAAGGCCGAGGACTACGCCCGGCGGCACGGCGTTCCCGAGGTTTTTGGGAGCGCGGACGAACTCATCCGTGCTCCCCACATCGGCGCGGTCTACATCGCCACCCCCCCCGACAGTCACGAGATGTACGCCCTCGAGGTCGCACGGGCAGGCAAGATCTGCTGCATCGAAAAACCGCTCGCCCCGTCGTATGCGGCGTGCGTCCGCATTCGCGACGCATTTTCGGAACGTGGGCTACCTCTGTTCGTCGCTTACTACCGCCGCTCGCTGCCCCGCTTTCTGCAGGTTAAAGACTGGTTGGAAGAGGGGGCCATCGGCGAGCCCCGGCATGTAACCTGGCACTTTGCCAAACCCGCGAACGACCTCGACCGCTCCGGCGCGCCCAACTGGCGCACGGAGGCAGAGATCGCACCGGGCGGCTACTTCGACGACCTCGCGAGTCACGGCCTCGACCTCATCACCTTTCTGTTCGGCGAGGTCAGCGAGGCGACCGGCGTAAGCACCAATCAGCAGGGCCTCTACAGCGCCCGCGACGCTATAGCGGGCTCATGGCTGCACCGGAACGGTGTGACGGGGTCGGCCTCGTGGACGTTCGGCGCGAATGAACGTTTAGATGAGGTCACAATTCTGGGCAGCGAGGGCACGGTTACGTTTTCTGTCTTCGGTGAAGTGCCTCTGAGCCTGCGGGGCAAGCGCGAGGCCGACGTCTTTATCGACAACCCGCCGCATATCCAGCACTTTCACGTCCTGAACATGAAGCGTCAGCTTGCGGGCGAAGGGACGCACCCCTCGAGCGGCGAGAGCGCCACCCATACCGCCTGGGTCATGGCTCGGATCCTCGGGCAGCTTTAGGCGGGGCGTTTGGGCTCGAGCGCCGTTCGGTAGACCGGCTCGAGGATGAGCCCCTCGACGATCTCCCCCATCCGC